>DASTPT010000010.1:0-35684 GCA_035762085.1 Actinomycetota bacterium
TCGTGGCTGTCGGCGGCGTGCCCCGCGGGCGACCGCGTGTGCGTCGTCGTGGCCATCTCAGCGCAGCTCGTTGATGCGGATCAGATTGCCGGCGGGGTCGCGGACGGCGCAGTCGCGGACGCCGTAGGGCTGGTCCGTCGGCTCCTGGACGACCTCCGCGTCACCGGCCTGTAGCCGCTCGAAGGTGGCATCGAGGTCCCCCGTGGCCAGGAGGAGGCTGGCGTACGTGCCCTTGGCCATCATCTCGGCGATCGTGCGGCGCTCGTCGTCGGTGACCCCGGGGGAGGCACCCGGCGGGTACAGGACGATGGACGTGTCGGGCTGTTCGGGGGGGCCGACCGTGATCCAGTGCAGACCGCCGTATCCGACATCGTTCCGGACCTCGAAGCCGAGGGTGTCGCGGTAGAACGCCAGGGACGCGTCCGGGTCGTCGTGCGGCAGGAAGCTCGCGTGGATGATGATGTCCATGGCGGTCAGGCTAGCTGCGGTTCGGCGATCGGCGCTTCTCGATTCCTGATCGGTTTCGTCACCTGCTTCGCCACGCACGGCGGTATCCCCGCCATCGCTGCCGGCTCGTGGCGCCGGTAGACGCTCGGCGGCATGCCGACCAGCTCGGTGAAGCGGGTGCTGAACGTGCCCAGCGACGAGCAGCCGACCTCGAAACAGACCTCGGTGACGCTGAGGTCGCCGCGCCGCAGCAGCGCCATCGCGCGCTCGATCCGCCGCGTCATCAGATAGGCGTACGGCGACTCGCCGTAGGCGAGCCGGAACTGGCGGCTGAGGTGCCCGGCGGACATGTGCACGCCGCGGGCCATCGCCTCGACATCCAGCGGCTGTGCGTACTCGCGGTCGATCCGGTCGCGGACCCGGCGCAGCCGCGCGAGGTCGCGAAGGGAGTGCTCCGACGCGCGTCCACCGGCCATGCGCGCCATCGTGCCACGTCATGTGGCTAGCGGCCACCTGAACGCCGTCCCGGCCGGTCTCGACCGCCGACGCTACGCCAGGTAGCGAACCAGCACGAACTGCTGCGGGTCGCCACCGCCGCCCGCGACCACGACCTTGCCGTCGCCCTGGAGCGCGACGCCCCGGGCGAACGCGCCGCCGGGGAAGTCGGTCGTGACCTTGCCGTTGCCGCTCCACGGATCGTCGAGCTTGCCGCTCCGCAGGTGCCGCGTCACGGCGATGTGGAACACCTCGTCGGTCCCGCCCTCGTGCGGCCCGTAGTAGCCGGCCGCGACGATCCTGCCGTTCGGCTGGATCGCGAGCGCAGAGACGGCTTGCTCTCCCGACCCGACCCGGGTTCGAACGGTCCCGTCGCCGCCGAACGTGTCGTCCAGGCGCCCGTCCGCCGTGAACCGAGCCAGCCCGCGCGCGAAGATGTCGTAGTCGCCGCCGACGACGATCTTGCCGTTCGGCTGCAGCGCCACGGCGAGCGGGAAGATCTCGCTCACGACCTTGCGGACGAGTCCGCGGCGACCGAAGGTGCCGTCGAGCGTTCCGTCGCTCCGGTAGCGCGCCACCAGGAGCCCGTACCCGTCGTAGCCCGTCACGACGATCCGGCCGTCCGGCTGCAGGGCGACGGATCGTGCCACGCCCCACCGCCGTGCGATCTGCGCCGTGCCGCGATCGCCGAACGATCGGTCGAGCCGGCCGTCGCTCCGGTAGCGCAGGACCGTGAACCGTGGGTCGCGGCCCGCGTATCCGACGGCCACGATCCGGCCGTTCGTCTGGATCGCGACGTCGTGGACGACGTCCTCGCCCCCGCTGAGGTCCGTGCGGACGACGCCGCCGCCGCCGAACGAGTCGTCGAGGGTGCCGTTGGCGCGGTACCGGACCACCGCGACACGCTCGTAGCTGTCCGTGCCCGCGACGACGATCTTGCCGTTGGGCTGGATCGCCACGCACCGCGCCTCGTCGCCATCGCCGCCGGCGATCGGCGTCGTCACCATGCCGTCGCCGCCGAACGTCGCGTCGAGCCCGCCGCTCGTCTCGTGCCGGGCGACGGCGAACTCGCCCGTCCCCGAGCCGCCGGCCGCCGCCCCCACGGCGACGATGCTCCCGTCGGCCTGGATCGCGAGGGCGTTCGCGAACGAACCGACCGGGAACGGCGTCGTGGCCTTCCCGTCGCCGTCGAACCCGGGATCCAGGTCGCCGGCCGCGCCGAGCGCCGGCGCCCCACCGAGCACGACCAGGAGCAGTGCCACCGAGAGCGTCAGGAGCGTCGAGAGCCCCGCCCAGCGTGGACGGGGGGTCGGAACCGTCTGCATCGCATCCACCTCCCACGGGAGCGTGCACGCGCAACCGACCGCGAGGCATGGTCGATGGACCCTCGACGAGAAGGTCGGTCCGCGTCAGACCGTCAGGTGGTCTCGAGCGCCTGGCGCTCGTACGCGCCGACGATCGCGTCCAGCTCGCGCGCTACGTCCTCGGGGAGCGGCTCCGGCTCGTGCTGGGCGAGGAGCGCTCGGGCGCGCTCGGCGGCGGCGACGGTGGGATCGGGCCGGCCGGCGGTCTCCCACGCCTCCCACGACGAGCGGTCCATCACGCTGTCGCGCCAGAACGCGCGCATGTTCGCGAGCGTGTGCGGCCGGTCGAGGAAGTGCCCCCCGGGCCCGACCTCGGCGATCGTGTCCACGGCGGCGTCCTCGGCGGCGAACGGGAAGCCCTCGACGAAGCGGACGAGCATCTCGAACAGCTCGGCGTCCAGCACCAGCTCGACGGGGGAGTAGACGACGTCGTCGTACAGCGACCCCGCGCCGTTGATCAGGTGTCCCGGCGAGAGCGCGAGCGCCATCCCCGACAGGCCGGCCTGCACGCCCGCCTGCCAGTCAGGGCGCTTGGCCCCCGGCGCGAACGCCCAGACCGAGTACGGGATGTCGTACCGCCGGGCCAGCTGCGTGTTCGCCATCGCCGAGAAGATCTCCTCGGTCGCCCACGCGGTGTTGATCCCGCCGCTCGACAGGTCGATCGTCGCGGCGTAGGAGATGTGCATGGTCGGGGTGCCGGGCGCGAGCGTCTGCAGGGTCGCGATGCCCGAGAGGATCTCGGCGTTCGCCATCGCGAGCATCCCCGCGATCGACAGCGGCGCCGAGGCCGCCGCCAGCGGCATCGCGCAGATCCCCACCGGGATCCCCGCTTCGGCGAACACGCGCATGCACTCGACCGGCCCGTCGTCCCATTGGAGCGGGCTGATCGAGCACTGGAAGTTCGAGACGATCGGCCTCGCGCGGAGCTCCTCGGCGCCGCCGGCCACGACTCGCGCCATCTCGACGATGCCCCGAGCGTTGAGCGGGTCGATCGCCGTCATCTGCTGGATGTGCTTCACGGTGTTCGGCAGCTGCGCGTGCGTCTCGTGGATCGGACGTACCGGCACCGGCGCGTCGTTCGCGCTCACCGGCTGCCAGTGGAAGGCGATCTGCGGCAGCGCGTCGGCCAGGCGTGTGATCTGCTCGAGGTCGCGCTTGGTCCCGGGGCGGCGCTCGCCGGACCCCAGGTCGATCACGTCGGCCGGGCACCCGTCGGTCGCCAGGTACCCGCCCGAGCCGTCCAGCGGGAGGTCGAGCGCGGGGTCCCGCGCCGCCAGCGTGTAGGTGCTCGGGGAGCGCCGGATCGCGTCCTCGACGAACGCCGGGTCGAACCGGATCCGGTGCGCGTCGCGGTCGACCGCCTGGCCGGCCTCGGCCATCGCGGCGAGGAGGCCGGCGTTCGAGGTGGTCACGCCGACGCGCTCGAGGATCTCGAGGGTCCGTTCGTGAAGGCCGGTGACCTCGTTCTCGGTCAGGACGTCGTGACGATGGGTGAACGGGAGGGACCGGATCGAGCGCTCGGTCATCGGGGGCCCCCCATCGGTTGAACGGCCGTTCAGACGGTAGGGCAGGCAGCGGGCGGGGCGCAAGTCGCGATACCGTTCGCGCGTGCGAGACGAGGCGACGATCGCGATCCCGCCCGACGCCGGCCGGGGCTGGTGGCTGCGTGAGGCGCTCGCGGTGCCCGAGCTGGCGGGGGAGGCGTGCCCGCCGCTCGACCGCGATCTGTCGGCCGACGTGCTGATCCTGGGCGGCGGGTACACGGGCATGTGGACCGCGTGGTTCGTGAAGGAGCTCGATCCCGGCGCCGAGGTCGTGATCCTCGAGCAGGACATCTGCGGCGGGGGGCCGAGCGGCCGCAACGGCGGCTTCGTGAACTCGTTCTGGCACCAGTTGCCGTCGCTCTGCCACCGGTTCGGGGACGCGGACGCGTACCGCCTGTGCCGAGCGGGACAGGTCTCGGTCGAGGCGATCGGCGCGTGGTGCCGCGAGCACGAGGTCGATGCGTGGTTCGCGCAGGACGGCGAGCTCGAGGTCTCCACGTGGGAGACCGGTGCGAACGGCTGGGACGAGATGCTCGCGACGGCCAAGCGCCTCGGCGTCCTCGATCGCTTCCGCGTCCTCGACGAGCGCGAGGCCCGGGTCCGGATCGACTCGCCCATCTTCCGCGGCGCGCTCGAGACCCCGTTCGGCGCCACCGTCCATCCGGCGCGGCTCGCCCGGGGGCTTCGGCGCGAGCTGCTCACGCGCGGCGTCCGGATCTTCGAGCACACGCCGGTCACGCGGTTCCACGTCGGCCGGCCCCCGGTCGCGAGGACGCCGCACGGCGCCGTGCGCGCCGGCGCCGCGGTCGTCGCGCTGAACGCGTGGGCGCAGCACTGGCGTCGGTTCCGTCGCGAGCTCACGGTCCGCGGCACGTACATCGTGCTCACCGCGCCCGCGCCCGAGCGCCTGGCCGAGCTCGGCTGGACCGACGGCACCGGGCTGTGGGACACGCGCGCCTCGGTCCACTACGTCCGCACGACTCCGAACGGGCGGGTCGCGTTCGGGATCGGCGGGATGCAGCCGGACTTCGCGCGGACGATCGACCGGCGCTTCGCGTACGACCCGCCCTCGATCCGGGCCGCGATCGCCGACCTGCACCGGATGTTCCCGACCCTCGTCGACGTGCCGATCGAGGCGGCGTGGGGCGGGCCGATCGACGTCTCGGCGCGGCACGTGCCGTCGTTCACGACGCTCGAGCCGGGCACCGTGCACGCGGGGCACGGGTACACGGGCAACGGCGTCGGTCCATCGCATCTGGGCGGCCAGATCCTCGCGCATCGGGCGCTCGGTCTGGAGGGGGAGGTGCTCGACCTACCGCTCGTCGACATGGAGCCGAAGCGCTTCCCGCCCGAGCCGATCCGGAGCGTCGGGGCCTTCGTGGCGAACCGCGCGATCAAGCGGCGTGACGACGCGCTCGACGCGGGCCGGCGCGTGAACCCGCTCGTCGAGGTCGCGTCACGCGCCCCGCGGTGGCTCGACTACGACCTCGGCCCGTGACGCCGTAGGCCGATCGGTCTACGGGATGGCGCTTAACCGAGGCCTGCCCTTACCATGTCCCCACGCAGCGTTCGGGAGGGTGGATGTCGGACGACACGACGGCGACGGGTGAGCAGGAAGAGGCGGTCGAGCACCAGAGCATCGTGAGTCGCATCCTCGAGTACCAGCGCCAGCTGCGGGAGGGCGACCCGCCGCCGCCGCCGGTCGAGACGTTGCCCGACCGGCCGCTGATGGAGTTCGTCGCGGCCGAGACGCTCTCGGCCGAGACCGCGGACCTGGTCGACCTGACCGAGGCGGAGGCGGCGCTCGCGACCGAGAGCCCGTCCGCTTCCCAGGCCGACGATGGGACGTCCCCGGAGGAGCCCGTCCAGGCGGAGGAGGAGGTCGCGCCCGTCGTCCGGCTGGAGCCGTCGGCGGCACGGGAGGCCACCGAGAACGGCGTCTGGGCGGTCCCCGAACCGCCCGCGAAGGATGAGCGCGACGACACGGCCGAGCGCCTGGCCGAGCTGGAGGACGTGCTCCGGGTCGTCTCCGAGACGATCGGCGAGCTCCGGCAGCGGTTCCAGGACATGGCCGTCGCCTCGGACGAGCGCCTGGCCGAGCTGGAGCGGATCGTCGAGCGCGCTCGGCGCTCGACCCGCGTCTGAGGAGCGGCTCGCCCCTCAGCCCGTCGGGAGCCTGACGCTGCCGTCGGGTTCGAGCTCGAACCCGGGGTTGTGCGCCACCTCCCAGGGGTGCCCGTCCGGGTCGACGAAGACCCCGCTGTAGCCGCCCCATGAGGTCTCGGCCGGCTCGCGGCTCACCGTGGCGCCCGCCGCGCGCGCCTGCTCGATCACCTCGCGGACCTCCTCGGGAGACCCGACGTTGTGCGCGAGCGTGACGCCGCCCCACCCGCCGGGATCCTCGACGCCCGAGTCCTCGGCCAGCTTGTCGCGGCCCCACAACGAGAGCACGGACCCGCCCGCCTGGAAGAACACCACGTCCTCGAGCTCGAGCGTCGGCGCCCACCCGATCCCCACGTAGAAGGCCCTTGCCCGCTCGAGGTCATCCACGCCGAGCGTGATGAGGCTCACCCGTTGCTCCATGGCAGGTGAGTGTAGACCGGCACCCCACGCCCGGTCCGGGGACAGGGCCGATGCTATGGTCGAGCCGTCGGGGCGGTAGCTCAGTTGGTCAGAGCAGCGGACTCATAATCCGCAGGACGGAGGTTCAAGTCCTCCCCGCCCCACCGTTTGCGTCACGACTCGAGAGGAACGGAGAGAGCGGCCGCCGGGCGAGGCGACCACCAGGAACGCGGGCGGCTGACGGTCCTCGTTCACACACACCGAGGCTCTGGTCTTCTCGAGGGAGTTACTACATAGGAGGTTTGGCCCCGGATGCCCCAATGGGGGAAACCGTCCCCGCCACCATCTGTAGTCCGGCGAGGACTCGGAACATGTCCCAATAGTGGGACACGCGTTCGATCTTCCCGTCCTTGACCGTCATAGCCCAGAACACGGGAATCACGACGCGGCGGCCAGTGGGAGCGATCGCGGGGCCGGCTGCGCCTAACGCGAACGCGCTGGTGTGAGTGCCGGTCAAGACGAGCTCAACGCCGATCCTGGTCGAGCCTGCCTCGGTGTCCCCGACGAGGACATCAAGGACGTCCAGTGATGAGCCCGACAGGGCCGCGTCGCTCTGGCGAAAGTGCTCGATGACGGCGTCTCGGCCGTTGAGAGCCGCGAACTCCGCGCCGGTGAGTGTGACGTCCTCTGCGAAGTGCCGGGACGCGCGGATGTAGTCGCGCCGGTTGAGGTCAAGAAGTACCTGGTTCACGAATTCGGCCGCCGTTAGCGAGTCCATGTCTCCTCCCTTCAGGTGGTCGGAGCGCATCCGCCTCGTTCGGCGTGTTTCACGGCGCCTTGCCCAGCAGACCCGGTGGCCCGCCCAAAAGGTACCTCGTTCGGCGGGTCCATTGCCTCTCCGGCGGCGGCGGCGCCGGTGCGACGGTTGGTAGAGGCTCGCGATGCGTGACGCCGTGATCAAGCTGGTTGAGGGTTGGACGCTTGGCGAGGTTGCCCACGCCAACGTTGAAGGAGCTGGGCCATATGACAACGATGTCGGTCCGAGGCGTACGCCTCTTCGTTGAAGCTGTCGGGCGTGGATACCCGTTGGTCCTGATGCACGGCGGGCCGGGGGCGGATCACTGGACGATGCTGCCGTTCCGTCAACTGGAGGATGCGTTCACCCTGATCTTCTACGACCATCGCTGCAACGGTCGGTCCGTGGGCGCTCCTGTCTCGTCGTTGAGCTGGGAGAACCTGACGGCGGATGCCGACGCGCTCCGCGAAAGGCTCGGCTTCGAGAAGTGGGCGATGCTCGGCCATTCGTTCGGAGGCAGAGTGGCCCTCGAGTATGCGCTCCGATACCCGGACAGCTTGTCGCATCTCGTTCTCCTCGACACCGGCGGCGACAGCCGCTGGGACCAGGAGACCGCGCCAGATCGTCTCGCCAGGCGCGGGTTCAGTCCGCAGACGGTCCGGCTGGCGCGCCGGTTCCTCAACGGCCGGATCGCGCCCTGGGAGTACTTCCCGAGCCTGATGCGACTCGCCGGCGCCTACGATCCCCACACGAGCCTCCGGTCGGCGGTGCGACATATGATCGCGGGGCGGCGGTCGAAGCTCCGGCCACAAGCGTTCATCTACACCCTCACCCAGATGTACAACGGCTGGACGGTCATGGATCGGCTCGCCGAGATCCAGGTGCCGACGCTGGTGATGGCCGGGCGGGACGATTTCCTGTGGCCACCCGAGCACCAGGCCCAGCTTGCGGCCGGGATCCCCAACGCGCAGCTCTGGATCATCGAGCGCGCCGGCCACAACCCGCACGAGGAGCGGACCGCCGAGGTCATGGAGGCTGTCCGAGACTTCATCTTTGCTGAACCCTTCGCGAGGGACGACCTGCCAGAGACGGTTACGCCTGGTCCACGAGTGGCTTGAGGAAGGCCGTTCTTCGGCGATCGGGCCGCGTCTGCTTCATCCAGCGCGAGAAGTTGGCGGTGTCCGCCGCGGATCCGAATCTAGTCGGCACGCCGCGGGGTGAGCGTCACCGATTCGGCGCTATGGAGAAACGGCAGAGTCCCTCTTCTCATTGGAATCAGCCACGATCTGCCCCGCCTCCGCCCCGCGATGGACCGGGAAACGACAGGAAGTCCTCCGGGCCACCGGGGCGAGACGAGCAGGTTAGTCACCGACCCGAGGCCAACGGTGAGGACGAGTGCCTCTCGTTCGCGTGGCGTGAGCGTCCGGAGCAGCCGCGTTGCCTGATCCCGCGCCTCGACGGCGGCAAGGGCGTCGTCGGAGGGAAGCAGGTTGGCGGCCATGCGCAGGGCGATCGCCGCCCGTCGGAGGCGCTTCCGGTACAGGTTCATGGCCGTGCGGCAGAGGAAGCCCACAGGCTCTCCATCGCCGAGACCCGCTCCCACCGTTCCCAGAGCCTCAGGAATGCGTCCTGCATGATCTCCTCTGCCTCGTGACGGCTGCGTCGGTTCGATCAGACGGTCGTTCTGGTCTACGAACACCGCTGCCCCCGCGGAGTCGCGGAACCGACATGAGTAGCCGGGGAACGAGCGGAATGCGGATCGCTCCTTGGGCATGCCGCGTGCCTCGACGAGCACGAGGCCCTTCTCGCGGCCTATCCCGAGCAGATCGTCCGAGCGGCCGCATCGTAGAGCGGGTCCGAGTCCCTGGAACCGAGGAACGCGAGAACGGCGATGATGCCGAAAGGCCAGAACGGCCTTCACGCACGCACCCAGAACCGCGGATCCACGGGCCGGACGATACGACGCGCGGATCGCGGTGCGATCCGTCGCTAGGCAGGATGCGACTTGGCGGTGCGATGCGATGCAGGCAGGATGGGGAGCGAGGTTCGCCATGGACATGTGGAAGTACTACGGGATCGCCCACGCCGACCACGTCGTCTGCAACCCGACGAGTCCGGAACGGCTCGACGAGTGCATCGAGCTCCTCGAGCTCGCCCCCGGCGCCGTCGTCTGGGAAGCCGGCAGCGGCAAGGGCGAGTTCCTGATCCGCCTGGTCGAGCGCTACGGCGTCCGCGGAACCGGCATCGACCTCTCGCCCTACGAGGTCCCGGTCGCCCGCGAGCGGGCGGCGGCGCGCGTGCCGGACGCCGAACTGCGGTTCATCGAGGCCGACGCGGCCACCCAGCCGGCGGCGTCCGAGAGCGTCGATCTGGCGGTCTGCCTGGGCGCGAGCTGGATCTGGGGCGGGTACCGCGGCACGCTCGGCGAGCTGCGACGCATCACCCGTTCGGGCGCCCTCATCCTCGTCGGTGAGCCGTTCTGGGTCCACGAGCCCGACCCCGCCTACCTCGCCTCGGCCGGGATGACCGCGGACATGTTCTCGACGCTCGACGGCAACCTCGCGATCGCTCGCGAGGAGGGACTCACGCCGCTCTACCTCCAGCCGAGCCCTTTGGAAGACTGGGACCGCTATCAGTTCCTCCAGCTCCGGGCGGCGGAGCGGTACGCCGCGAACCACCTGGACGACCCCGACGTCCCCGAGCTCCTCGAGCAGACGCACCGGGAGAACGACGAGTACCTGCGGTGGGGACGCGACACGGTCGGCTGGGGCATGTACCTCTTCCTGCGTCCGGACTGACCGCCTCGGGGGTGCCGTCGGGGCGCGCCGAGCCGACGGCCGGAGGCTCAACCCTGCGGCATCATCTTGGCGTTTGACATGATGCCACGATGATGCCATCATGGCGCCATGGATCTCACCCCGTATCTCCAGGACATCCGACGCCATCTCGAGACCGCCGTGGAAGCGGGTGGAGAGGAGGCGCGCGAGATCGCCGAGCGGCTCGTCCTCCCTCTGGAGGCGGCGATCCGGTTGGCGCTGCAGGACGTGCTCGCGGCCGCCGCCGAAGAGATCACCGTCGAGCTCGCGCCGGGAGCGGTCGAGCTCCGGCTCCGCGGTCGCGATCCCGAGTTCGTGGTCACGCCGCCGCCGGTGGGACCCGCGGACGACGGCCCGTCCGAGAGCGGCGACCTCGGGCCGGGCGGCTGGCCGGCTCGGGGTGCATCGGCCGAGGGGGAGGAGGGCGCGATCTCGCGCATCAACCTCCGCCTGCCCGAGCACCTGAAGGCTCGGATCGAGGAGGCGGCCGGCTCCGAGGGGCTCTCGGTGAACTCGTGGCTCGTCCGGGCCTCGGCCGCGGCGCTGGAGCGCGCGGACTCGGTCCGCCGGCGCGAACGGCGCGCCCCGCACGGCGCGCAGCGCTACACGGGTTGGGCTCGCTGACGGACCGAGTCCGGCAGGAGGAAGACGGAAAGGCTCGGCGGGAGCAGCGCCCGCCAACGAGAGGAGGAACAGCGATGCCGACGTTCGAGACGCCCGACCCCATCACCGCGACCGTGGAGATCGGCGTCGGCGACATCCAGGTGACGGCGGGTGACCGCGACGACACGGTCGTCGAGGTGTCGCCGAGCGATCCCCTCAACAGGGGCGACGTGTCGGCCGCCGAGCAGACCCGCGTGGACTTCGCCGACGGCAGGTTGCTCGTGAAGGCGTCCAAGGGCTGGCGCCAGTGGACGCCGTGGAGAGGCGGCGAGTCGATCGACGTGCGGATCGGGCTGCCCTCGGGTTCGCACGTGCGGGCGGAGGCCGGTGTGGCGGGGCTCCGCTCCAGCGGTCGCATCGGCGAGTGCCGGTGCCGGACCGGGGTGGGGGACTGCCGGCTCGAGGAGGCGGCTCGCGTGGAGGTCAAGACGGGAGCCGGCGACATCTCGCTGGAGCGGGTGAACGGCCCGACGGAGGTCGTCACGGGCTCGGGCGCCGTCGGCATCGCGCGCGTCGATGGCTCGGTGGTCGTCAGGAACGGGAACGGCGACACCTGGCTCGGCGAGGTCGCCGGGGATGCCCGCGTCAAGGCGGCGAACGGCGCCATCGCGATCGACCTCGCGCGCGGGACGGTCGTCGCGAAGACGGCGAACGGCGACGTCCGCATCGGCGAGATCTCGAGCGGAACCGTGGTCGCGGAGAGCGCGTTCGGCGCGGTGGACGTCGGGGTGCGCGACGGGGTCGCCGCCTGGCTCGAGCTCGACACGAAGTTCGGTACCGTGCAGAACCACCTCGAGGCCGCCGATCGCCCCGAGGCGGGCGAGGACACGCTCGAGGTGCACGCCCACACGGGCTACGGCGACATCACGATCCGTCGATCATCGGTCGGCCGGCCCGGGAGGGACGCCGCGTGACCATGTGTGCGCCGGCGCTCGAGGTGGCCGGGCTGCGCAAGGCGTTCGGCGACACGGTCGCGCTGGACGGCATCGATCTGAGCGTCCGAGAGGGCACGGTGTTCGCGCTGCTCGGACCCAACGGCGCCGGGAAGACCACGACGGTGCAGATCCTGTCGACCCTTCTCGACGCCGACGCCGGCGACGTCCGCGTGGCCGGCCACGATCCGGTGCTCGAGGCCGACGCCGTGCGCCGGGTGATCGGCGTCACCGGCCAGTCGGTCGCGGTCGACGGGCTCCTCACCGCCGAGGAGAACCTCACGCTGATGGCCGACCTCCGCCACCTGGGCCGGTCCGAGGCACGGCGCGTGGTCGCCGAGCTGCTGGAGCGGTTCGACCTGGTCGAGGTGGCACGCAAGCCGGCCGTCACGTACTCGGGCGGCATGCGCCGACGGCTCGACCTGGCGATGACCCTCGTGAGCGATCCGCGGATCCTCTTCTTGGACGAGCCGACGACCGGACTGGACCCACGCAGTCGCCGAGCGGTCTGGCGCACGATCCGCGACCTGGTCCGCGAGGGCGTCACGATCTTCCTCACGACCCACTACCTGGAGGAGGCGGATCGGCTCGCCGACCGGGTGGCCGTGCTCGACCGCGGACGTCTGGTCGTGGAGGGCACGCCCGACGAGTTGAAGCGGCTCGTGCCGGGGGGACACGTCCGGCTGCAGTTCGCGGACGCGCAGGCGCTCGGCTCCGCGGCCCAGGCGCTCCCCGGGTCGATCCCGGACCCCGACGCCCTCGCCCTGCGGGTGCCCGGCGATGGGGACGTCGGCGCGCTGCACGCGGTGCTCGACCGGCTCGACGCCGCGTCGATCCAGGTCGAGGCGCTCACGGTGCACACGCCCGATCTCGACGACGTCTTCCTCGCGCTCACCGGCCGCGCGGAAGAGGGAGGGGAGGCGGCGTGACGATCGCGCGGTCGTACGTCGTCAGGGACTCCACGACGATGCTGCGGCGCAACCTCCGTCACGCGATGCGCTATCCGTCCGTGACGCTGGTCGTGGTGGCCCTCCCGATCGTCCTCCTGTTGCTGTTCGTGTACGTCCTGGGAGGCACGCTGGGCGCCGGGCTCGGCGTCGTGTCGGACGACCACGGTTCGTACGTCGACTACGTAACGCCCGGGATCGTCCTCATGGCCGTCGCCGGCGTGGCGCAGGCGACGGCGATCGCGGTCGCGATGGACATGACCGAGGGCATCATCGCTCGCTTCCGCACGATGGGGATCGCTCGCGCCTCGGTGTTGACCGGGCACGTCCTGAGCAGCACGATCCAGACGATGATCGGGCTGGCGATCGTGATCGGCGTCGCCATCGTGATCGGCTTCCGGCCCAACGCCTCCCTCATCGAGTGGATCGCGGCGGGCGGTGTGCTCCTGATGGCCACCCTCGCGATCACGTGGTTGTCGGTCGCGCTCGGCCTGGTGGGCAAGAGCGTGGAGAGCGCGAGCAACCTCCCCATGCCGCTGATCCTGCTGCCGCTCCTCGGCAGCGGCTTCGTCCCCACCGAGTCGATGCCGGCCGGCCTCCACTGGTTCGCGGAGTATCAGCCGTTCACGCCCGTCATGGAAACGCTGCGCGGGCTGCTCATGGGGACGGCGATCGGCAACCGCGGTCTCCTCGCCCTGGTCTGGTGCGCGGTGATCGGGCTCATCGGCCACCGGTGGGCGCTGGCGCGGTACGAACGCGGCCCCTCTCGCTCCTGATCCCGAAGGCCAGGGCGTCTGGTCGGGGGACGCGGTTGCAGTCTGACGCACATCACGTCAGAGTGCCTGGATCGCTCGAGGCGCGGAGGGACGTCCAGTGCACGAACATCACGCCACGTCGGGAACCGGGCCGTTCTCCCGCGACATCGTCGGCCTGCCGTCCTCGCGGCCGACGCCGGATCTCGTGCTGGCCGACGGCGACGAGCTCGAGCTGCGGATCTCGTCGGTCGCGAAGCGGATCCGGGACGACGTGGTCCGCATGCTCGCGTACAACGGCTCGATCCCCGGACCGACCCTGCGCGTGACGCAGGGCTCCGAGATCGTCGTCGACGTCCGGAACGACGGTGACGTGGAGGCGACCGTTCATTGGCACGGTCTGCGGCTCGAGAACAGGTACGATGGCGTCCCGCACGAGACCCAGCGACCGATCCCCGTCGGCGGGCGGTTCACGTACCGCGTGCGCTTCCCCGACCCCGGCCTGTACTGGTACCACCCGCACATCCGCGAGGACTACACGCAGGACATGGGGCTGTACGGCAACATCGTCGTCGCTCCGTCGGACCCGACCTATTGGCCGCCCGTCGATCGAGATGTCGTCCTGGTCGTCGACGACATCCTGATCGAGGAGGGTCGCGTCGCCGCGTACGACCGAAGCGGCCCCGACCACACGGCGATGGGGCGGTTCGGCAACGTGCTCCTCGTGAACGGCGAGCCGGAGTGGTCCCTGACCGCGACGCGTGGGGAGGTGGTGCGTTTCCACCTGACGAACACCGCGAACACGCGGGTGTTCGACCTCGCGATCCCCGGCGCCCGGACGAAGCTCGTGGGCGGCGACGGCGGTCGCTACGAGCACCAGCGGTTCGTCGAGGATGTGCTGATCGCGCCGTCCGAGCGCGCGATCGTGGACGTGTCGTTCGAGGACGTCGGGACGATCCCGCTCGAGCATCGGACGCCGGAGCGCACCTACACCTTGGGGCGGATCGTCGTCGAGCACGGCACGGCGACCGAGGCGTCGGCGGCGTTCGGCGAGCTCCGCGGCGCCCCGGAGCTCCAGGCGGAGCGCGCGCGGATCGACGTGGAGCTCGCGCGCGAGCCCGACAAGGTGCTCGCGTTCGTCGCCGAGATGGACATGGGTGCTCCCGAGGACGTCGCGGGGGAACCGTCGCACGACCCGGGCGCGCCGAGGTTCGCGTGCCCGATGGATCCCGAGGTGGTGAGCGTCGAGCCCGCCCGCTGCCCGACGTGCGGGATGAAGCTGCTCCCGATCGAGATGGTCCCGGCCGCGACCGAGCTCCTCGCCCAGGCCGGCGGGCACCCCGCCGGACACGGGGGAGCGGGGCACGCCGCCGGCGGTCACGCGGCGGGGAGCATCGAGTGGGAGGACACGATGGAGGCGGTGAACCGTGAGACGAACCCCTCCAACATGCGATGGCTCCTCGTCGATCGCGAGACCGGCCGCCGGAACGCCGAGATCGACTGGGCGTTCGCCGTGGGCGACCGCGTGAAGATCCGCCTGGTGAACGAGATGGATTCTGACCACCCGATGCACCACCCCTTCCACATCCACGGCGCCGGACGGTTCCTCGTCCTCTCGCGCGATGGCGTCGTCGAGCCGAACCTGGTCTGGAAGGACACGGTCCTCGTCCGGACCGGGGAGGTCGTGGACATCCTGTTCGACGTCTCGAACCCCGGCCTGTGGATGGCCCATTGCCACATCGCCGAGCACGCCGAGAGCGGCATGATGTTCAGCTTCCCCGTCGCGCGGTCTCGCGACGACGACGCGTGACGTCGTTCCGGCCGGGGTAGTCCCGCCCTCGCTCGCGCGATGGCGCCTCATCCGCTACGTTGGGTCGACGACGAGGGAAGGAGGGCCCGATGTCGTTGTCCGAGCGGGAAACGTGGACGGTGATCCATGGCCTCCTCGCAGGGACGTTGTTCCTCCTCGCGTTCGCCGGCGGTCTGGCGGGTCTGTGGAGCCTGCGGCCTGGGTTCCTTACGCCGGCCGCGATCAGGGAGCGGATGCGGCGGCTCTACGTCGGCGTGTGGGTGATGGCGGTGGTCGCGTGGATCACCGTGATCTCCGGCACGTGGATCGTCTACCCCTGGTACCGAGCGGCACTGGCGGGTGAGACGTTCGAGGGGTGCGCGGGGTTGCACCTGCCCGATCCGGATGCGTGCTCGCCGAGGGACTTCCTCCTGTCGAACGTGTCGGGTGACACGGAGACGTGGCACGAGTTCGGCATGGAGTGGAAGGAGCACGTGGCGTGGATCGCGCCGATCCTCGCGACGGCGGTCGCGTTCATCGTGACCTACTACGGCGCGCGGCTCATCCCGCGGACGTGGCTGCGCGTGGTGGTCATCGTCATGTTCGTCGCGTCGTTCGCCGCCGCCGTGATCGGCGGCGCGTTCGGCGCGTTCCTGAACAAGATCGCCCCGATCGTCTGAGGAGGAGCGATGGCAGCCGAGTACAACATGATGAAGGACGTCGAGCGTGCGCCGGAGATCGCGGAGCTGGGGCTCTCGCCGCGCCCGGACGGCCCGGCGGCGGCCGCGCTCCTCGCGGCGGGGATCGGTGTCTTCGCACTGGGCGTGCTCACGGTGCTGAGCGAGGCCTCGGCGAGCATCCACGACTGGCTCGAGTCGTGGGACTTCGATCAGGGGGTCGGGCCGCTGGCCGGGAAGACCACGCTCGCCGTCGTCGTCTGGCTGGTGAGCTGGGCCGTGCTCTCGATCGCCCTGTGGCGGAAGGAGGTCAGCCTCAAGATCTGGTTCTGGGTCGCCGTGGTCCTGGTGGCCCTGGGGTTCCTCGGGACGTTCCCGCCCATCTTCCTCTCGTTCGCGGCGGAATGAGGGACGACCGAGGGGAGGCGGTCGCCGCGCGGGCGATCGGGGTCGGCATCGGGCTGATCGCGCTGATGCTGGCGTGGCTCGTCGCGAGCCGACTCGCCTCGCTGGCGTGGGATCCGCCGGTGGGGCCCACGGTTGCGTTCGTCGGCGCGATCGCCGTCGGGGTCGCAACGGCCCTCGTGTCGGGCCGTCGCCTCGCCCGCCGGGTCCGGGACGAGGGTCGTTCGCGCCTCGGTCGGACCGGGGCGGCCGAGGAAGGAGACGTGACCGCGGCGTAACCGTCCGGTCGCGGCGTGAGGCTCGCGGTTACGGTGGATGTCGCGAGGGGTGGCGGGCCGGCCCGCCTACG
Organism: Actinomycetota bacterium; assembly: GCA_035762085.1. Lineage (GTDB taxonomy): Bacteria > Actinomycetota > UBA4738 > UBA4738 > HRBIN12 > HRBIN12. Next base: position 16,539 of record DASTPT010000010.1, read on the forward strand.
GCTCGGCCGAGCGGCTGCCCTCGGCGACGCGATGTGCGAGCACGCGCATCACGGCGAGGGCGATGCTCGGACGCTCGCGGAGCATGCTCTCGAACTCGCGGTGACCGAGCGTCACGGTTCTGACGTCCCCGTCGGCGATGAGGGTCGCCATCCTTGGCTCCTGCGTGACGATCGACATCTCGCCGACGACGTCGCCACTCGTGCGCCGCGCGAGCTCATGCTGGGCGGGTTCGCGGTCGCGGACCACGCGGATCGTCCCCTCGACCACGATGTGGAGCTCCTCGCCGATCTCGCCCTCGGCGGCGATGATCTCGGCATCCGCGTACCCGTGGTCCTCGGCGAGCCGGGCCACGCGCTCCAGGTCGACGGGCGCGAGGTCCGCGAACAGCGGGACCCTGCGCAGGAACAGGACGCGCTCCATCACCGAGAGCGCCGTGACCGAGCGTTCCATCGTGCCTCCTTCGCGTCGTGAGCGGACCAGCTCCGCGCACCGTCTGACGAATTCGTCCTCGTGCCCGAGCGCCACCGAGAGCCAGTTGCCGCCCCCGCTCGTCGCCGGCTCCCACAGCGAGAGCAGCGGTCGGGCGAGCGCGGCGTCGCCGGCGCTCTCGAGCGTCTCGAGCGCGTTCGCCACCTGACCCGGCGTGCCGTCGAGGCTCTCGATCGCCGTCGCCATCTCGGCGCGCCGGGTGCCGAGCATCGTGGCGGCCCACAGCCCGGAGCGCGCCAGGCGACGCCCGCGGTCCAGGGTGGCGTCCCGGAGCAGTGCCGTGACCTCGTCGTCGATCGGGATCGCGGCGGCCAGGTCCCGGTCGGGCACGGCGCGCTCGGCCGCGGCGCGGACGAACGCCCGGACCCGGTCGCGGTCGCCGTCCGGCTCGATCCGGCGGATCGCCTCGACCGCCGCCTCGGCCGTCCGCTCGTCGACGAGCGCCTCCAGCACGAACCCGAGGACCCGGCCGTCCGCCGCGCCCAGGGCCCTGCCCGCGGCCGTCCGAACGAGCGCGTCCTCGTCACGCAGCGCCTCGAGCGCCGGCTCGAGCACCCGGTCCGGCGCCGCGTCGGCCACGCGCTCGAGCGCCGTCGCTCGCACCTCGGGGGCGGGGTCGGCGAGGAGCCGGGATCCGAAGCTGGCCGCCGCGTCCGCGGGAGCCAGGTCGAGCTGCTCGACGGCGGCGTGCCGGATCCGGTCGTCCTCGTGCCTGAGCAGCGCCAGCAGCCGGAGGGCGGCCGCCTCGCCGTCGATCGTCGCGAGCGCCAGCGCGGCGGCCGCCGCCGCGACCGTCGGGTCGGCGTCGTCGAGGAGCGACCGGAGCGCCTCGCGCTCGGTCGGCGCCTGGATGTCGAGCGCGCGGATCGCCGCCAGCCGGACGATCGGATCGGGATCGCGGACGCCCTCGACGATCTCCGGGGACCGAGCCTCGGGCGGCAGGTCGACCTGGAGCTGGAACGCCAGTCGGCGTTCGTGGAGGTCGGAGGATCGCAGCGACCCGGCGAGCGCCTTCGCCGAGTCCGCGTCGAGGGCCATCGGGACCGGGGTGCGCCGTCCGGCGACACGCTCGAACACCTGCGGGCGCCCGGCGCGGAGCGCGTCGACGAGCGCCGACGTGTACGAGCGACGGACGCCGATCGTCGCGACGATGGTGGCAACGGCCGCGGCCAGCCCGATCGCCGCGAACTGACCTGCCGAGAGCACGGCCTGTCCCACGAGCGCGATGAGTCCGGCGACGACCGTCCCCATCTGCGTCGGACCCCCGTTGAGGAACGCCCGCACCTGATCGCGCCGGCCCTCGGGCACGACGTTCGTCAGGGTCTCCCAGCCCGGCGACGCGACGCCCTGGAGCCACGTCCCGATCGTGAAGCGGAGCGCGACGAGGGTCGTGAACCCCGATCCGAACAGCAGGATGCCGAACGCGGCCGAGTACAGGACCGGCAGGACCACCACCGTCGCCGCGACGCCGACCCACGCGATCAGCCGGTTCGTGCCGAGCATCGAGACGACGAAGGCCGTCGCCGTCACCCCAGCCCAGAACAGGCCGAAGAACCCCGCGAGCTGGTCGGGATCGGGGAACCGCTCCGTCGCGGCGGTCGCGAACGGCAGATACAGCGAGTAGAAGAGGATCGAGAACAGCATCGCCGCGAGCGTCATCCACACGAGCAGGCTCGAGCGGCGCACGTACGCGAGTGCGCTGGTCACGTCTCGGAAGGCCGAGGTCCGCCGCCGCGACGGACGGCGACCACGCGCCGCCGGCGCGCCCCCGAGCAGGATCCGAGCGAGCACGAACGCGCCGGCGAGCCCGCCCGCCCACACGAGCAGGAGGTTCTCGGCGCCGATCGCCGGTGCCAGCGGCCGGGTCAGGAGTCCGCCCAGCACCGAGCCGAGGATCCCGCCCGCGCCGAAGATTGGGAACAGGCGCTTGGCCTGGCGCAGGTCGACGACGACCCCGGCGATCCCCCACAGGAACACGCCCTGCACGAGCGTCGCGATCGCCACGGTGATCCACAGCACCGGGTAGATCCACCCGACGTGGGTGACCACGATCGCGCGCTCTATCGCGACGAGCAGGGCGAGCGCCAGCGGCGCCCCGAGGTACGCGCGGCGCGGGCCGAGCCGCCCGAGCACGCCGGTGAGCCCGAGCATCACCCCGAACGTGGCGGCCCCCTGCAGCAGGTAGACGAGCGGGAGCGCGTCGGTCCCGACCCGGTCGAAGAAGAGCGCGCTCACGCCGCTGTCGCCGACGGCGATCGCCGCGAGCGACACGCACATCAGCGCGACGGCGAGGGCGGTGATCCTGCCCTCGCCCGGGTGGATGCGGAGCACGCGGGAGACGACGCGCATCAGCCCTCCGCAACGGGGTTACGCGTCACCGTCGCGCACCGCCTGGTAGAGCATCACCGGCTGCGCGATCCCCTTGAGCTGGGCCGGCCCCACCTCGACCACGCGGAACCCGCGGGGCTCGGCCGCGGGCACGACGTCCTCGCCGAGGAAGACCTGATCGGCCGCCGCCTGCGACGCGATCCGTGCGGCGATGTTCACCGTGCGGCCGAAGTAGTCGCCCTCGTCGTAGATCATCGGCCCCGCGTTCACGCCGATGTGCGCGGGTGGGAGGCCTCGGGGGCGCACGGCGTCGACGATCTCGAGCGCGCCGCGCACCGCGTCGCCGGGGTCGCGGAAGTGGAAGTGGACACCGTCGCCGAGCATCTTCACGACCGAGCCGCGGTGGCGGCCTGCCACCTCGCTCACCAGCTGCGCGAGCGTGAGCGAGACGCGCGCCGCCGCGGCGTCGCCGGCCTCCTCGGTCAGGCTCGTGTAGCCCGTGAGGTCCGCGAACACGGCGGCCTCCGCTCCTCGCGGTGCGCGCCGGTGCACGCCGGCCTGCTCGAGCGCGGTCTCGACGTGCTCGAACTGGTGCTCGACGAAGAAGACCTCCGCGTGGCGTCTGAACAGCCACGCGAGCATCTGCTCGCCCGAGTGGCCCATCCGCACGCCGACCTCGCGGATCGCGGCCTCGAACGCGTCGTTGTCGGACAGCCCGCGCCGTCGGAACGGCTCCTCGATCGTCGCGTGGAAGTAGTGGCTCTGGAACTGGGCCACGCGCCGGACGCTGTCCCCCCACACGCGCACCGCGCGGAGCACCTCGCCCTCGCCGATGCCCACCGAGAACAGCAGGGGGAGCCCCTTCAGGATCGGCAGGTCCTCCTCGCGCACGTGCTCCTGGGGCTCGGGACGGGGCAGGCCGAACGCGACGTAGTGCATCTGGATCGTCTCGACGGGGATGCTCATGTCCGCGGCGAGGTCCGCGAACGTCCGATCGGAGCGCGGGAACCGACGGCCGGCGCTCTCGAGGTACCCCAGGCGGAGGTGACCCGACCGGAGCGCCTGCGCGAGCGCCTCCGCGCCGATGCCCTTGGCCTCCAGGTCGGCGACGACGCGCGCCCGCATCACGTCTCGACGCGGGAACGTCCCGTCCTCGGCTTCCAGGATCCCGAGCTCGGTGAGCTCGCGGACGCGCTCGACGCTGGTGCCGGCCCGCTCGGCGAGCTCGCTCTCGGTCAGTCGGTCCCCCACCGGCGCGACCGACTCAGCCGAGGTACGAGGCGGGGTCGGCCACGAACGCGTCGTGGCAGGCCTGGGAGCAGAAGTGGTACGTGGCGCCCTCGTGCTCGGCCGTCGCGACCGCGTCGTCCTGCTCGATCCGCATCCCACATACGGGGTCGATCACCATCGCCATGAGGACCTCCTTCCGGGATGCCGGCTGGATACCCGCGATATGCACGCACGCAACCGCCGGTCCGTCAACCCGCAGCGTGCCGAGGCACCGCGGTGGGTGTTCGACCGGCCCGGTCTCAGCCGTCGAGGTCGGCGGGATCGCCGACCCGCACGTCACCCGGCTCGAGCACCGACGCGTACATCCCGAACAGCAGGTCGCCGTCGACCACGCCGCGGTACCGCTTGATGACCGACAGCGTCGGGAAGTCGCGCTCGCCCGTCGAGGGATCCTGGGTCGTGACCACGCAGCGGGGGACGGGGTCGCCGACGAGCAGCGTCGCACCCCCCACGTGGACCCGGCGACCCGCCCACGAGTCCTCCTCGTGCGGACCGAGCCCGCCGAGTTCGATCGTCATCCGGAACCGGGCCGGGTCGAGCGGTCCGTCGGCGCCGCCCTGCCGCGCCAGCTCCTCGACCGAGGCGAGCGAGACGAGCGTGATCGGCCGGATGTCGTTGCCGTCCCCCGGGCGCTCGACGCGAGCCAGCCGCAGGTCACGACCGGCGTAGCGCGAGACGTGCGCCGCCCACGGGCCCTCGACGACGCGTGCCGTGACCGGGCGGCCCCAGAAGTCCACGACGAGCGTCTCGCCGTTCCCCGCAGCCGATCCCTCGACGCGGACCCCGTCCGGGAACCGCATCCGCAGGGTGTCCGCGCGAGCGTCGTGCTCGGCGCGGATCCGCACGAGCGGCCCGAGCTTCGAGCCGCCGAAGAGCCTGCCCTCCTCGTCGAGGAAGAAGAACTCGCGGTTCCCGACCGCGCCCCAGCGCTCGATCCGAACCCGGTCGGGGTTGTGGAGCGCCGTGGACTTCACCGGCGTGACGTTCAAGCGCGCGACGGTCGCCATCGTGCAGGACACGGTACCAAGCGGGTCGCGAGCGGCGTGGAGCCGCATGGTAGCGTCGGGGCATGGAACGGCCGCTGCATGCGGACTGCGAACCGCTGGCCTTCCTGCTCGGGACCTGGCGTGGCGAGGGCGAGGGGGAGTGGCCGCGGGGCGAGCCGTTCCGCTACGGCGAGGAGATGACGTTCGAGCACGTCGGCGACGCGTTCCTGATGTACTCGCAGCGGAGCTGGATGCTCTCGGATGGAGCGCCCGTGCATTTCGAGCGCGGGTTCTTCCGCCCGGGGGGCGGGGGCAGGGTCGAGCTCGTTCTCGCGCACCCGCTCGGCGTGGCCGAGGTCGCCGAGGGCACCGTGGAGGGCGATACGATCGACGTCGCCTCGACCGCGGTGGCGACGACGTCGACCGGGTCGCCGGTCACGATCCTGAAGCGGCACCTCGAGGTGCACGGCGGCCGCCTGCGCTACGAGCTGCACATGGCGATGCACGAGGTCGCCGTGATGCGGCACCTGGCGGCCGAGCTCACCCGCGTCTAGTCCGACTGCTCGTCCGCGACCGGCGCCGCCTCGACCGGGAGCGACACCCGGAACGAGACCCCGCCCGTCTCGGCGTCCTGGACCCACGCCCGGCCGCCGTGGAGCTCGGCGAATCCGGCGACGAGCGCGAGCCGCACGCCGACGTCGAGCGTGTGTTCCCGCCCCTCGGGGCCGCGCCGGAACGGCTCGAAGACGCGCTCGCGGTAGGCCTCGGGCACGGGCGGGCCCTCGTCGTCCACGGCGATCACCACGTGCTCGCCCTCGGCCGAGGTCGAGACCCGGATGCGGGACTCGCCCGGGGCGTGGCGGTCGGCGTTCGCGAGGAGGTCCTCGACGATCCGCTCGACCTTCGCGGTGTCGATCTCCGCCTCGACCGGCGCGGCGTCGACCTCGACCGTCCGCTCCGTCGAGATCTCGGAGCCGGCCACGACGCGGGTCACGAGCGCTCCCACGTCGGCGCGGGCGAACGTGGGCTCGGTCACCCCGCGCGAGAGCCGGTCCAGGTCGAGCAGGTCGCTCACGATGCGGTCGAGCCTGCGGGCGTTCGCGACGATCCGCATGATCATGTCGCGCGCGTCCTCGGGCGAGAGCTCCAGATCCTCGCGCTCGAGCGTCGTCGCCAGGCCGAGGATCGCGGCGATGGGCGTCCGCAGGTCGTGCGAGACCGCCTGGAGGAACGTCTCCTCCATCTCGTCGGTCTCGCGCAGGCGGGCGCCCTGCTCGCGGGCGCGCTCGAGCTCGTCGGCCGGTGCGCGCCCGGATCGGCCGCGGGTCCCTTGGGACGGCATCCTGCAGATGCTAGCCGCTAACCGGTCGCGACCCCGCCATCGGCACGCGGATCGGTCCCGGCCTCGAACGTCCCATCGGGTCCGATCACGATGAGGTGCGCGTGTCCGACCTCCTCGTCCAGCTCCTCGAGCGGGTCGACACGGAAGCCGGCATCCCGGAGGGCGTCGCCGGCGCGCTCGAGGGCCGCGGGCTCGGCGACGACGAAGGGGTCCGGTCCCACGGGGTCCATCCCGCCCGCCAGCCACCGGGGTTCGGCGACGGCCTCGGCGGCCGAGCGCCCCAGGTCGAAGGCCCGCACGAGCGACATCGCGTTGATCTGCGGGTGCGCGGACCCGCCCATCGTCCCCGAGACCGCCACGACGCGTCCCCGTCGGTGCGCCATCACCGGCATCAGCGTGTGCGCCGGCAGCTTGCCCTGCGCGAGCTCGTTCGGGTGGCCGGGTTCGAGCGTGAACCCGCCGCCCCGACCCTGCGCGACGATCCCGGTCTCGGGCTCGAGGATCCCGGCCCCGAACCCCGGACCGAGGCTCTGGATCAGGCACACGGCCCAGCCTCCGTCGTCGGCGGTGACGAGTCCGACGGTCCCGCCCTGGGCGCTCGTGGGCACGTCGACCGGGACGGGCGGTCCGCTCCGGACCTGGTCGCAGACCGAGCCGATGTGGCCGTCCTCGAGCAGGCTGTGGGGGTGCATCCGCATGTGCGCCGGGTCCGCGAGGTGCCGGTCACGGTCGAGCGATGCCGCCCGGAACAGCAGCGCGAGCGCGCCCGCGTCCGGACCGAGGGGATCGGGGTCGATCTCCAGGCGCTCGATCGCCGCGAGGATCTCGAGCAGCACGAACCCCTGGGAGGTGGGCGGCGAGACCGACACGTCGAGGTCCCGGTAGCGCGTGGTCAACGGCGACAGCACGTCGGGATGGTGGGCCTTTAGGTCCTCCAGGGTCATCGCCGAACCCCGACGAGCCAGACCGGAGACGTACGCGCGGCCGACCTCGCCCCCGTACAGCGCGCCGGGTCCCTCGGCGGCGAGCGTCTCGAGCGTCCTTGCCAGCGCCGGCTGCACGAGATGCTCGCCACGCCCCAGCGGACGTCCCTCGGGGTAGTACACGTCCGCAAGCCCGGGGTCGGCCCGGTGTGCCTCCGGGTCGTACGCGAGCGCGGCCGCGAGCGACCCCGGGACGGGCTCCCCGTCGCGGGCGTGCGCGATCGCCCGGTCGAACGCATGCGCCCACCCGAGTCCCGACCACCCCTCGGCGAGCGCGCTCCAGCCGGACACGGCGCCGGGAACCGTCACCGTGTGGATCCCGCGCTCGGGCATCGAGTCGTGCTCGCGCCGGATGGCATCGACGTCCATCGCGCGTGGCGACGCGCCGGTGGCGTTGACCGCGAGCGTTCGCCCCTGCGGCTCGTGCACGAGAGCGAACAGGTCGCCGCCGACGCCGCACATGTGCGGGTACACGACCGCGAGCGTCGTCGCCGCCGCCAGCGCGGCGTCGACCGCGTTCCCGCCCGCCTCGAACGCCTCGCGACCCGCCCGGGTGGCCGCGACGTGCGGCGTCGCGACGGCGTAGCGCGGACCCCTGCCGCCGAGCGCCCGTTCCATCATCCCGATCCCTCCCCGGCGGCCTGCGCTCGGCCGTGCCCCGGCTGACAGGCCGGACACCAGTACGTCCTACGGGGCGGCTGCCCCTGCGCCGCCGAGCGGATCGTCGCCCCGCATCGCCGGCACGCCCGCCCGGCGCGTCCGTACACGGCGAGCCCGCCTTCGTACGTCGTCCGCGGACCGCCCTGGAGGTTGCGCCGCAACAGCTCCGAGGCCCTCACGAGCAGCCCCCGGCGCGTCGGCGCGTGGAGGTCCTCGACGCGGGCGAACGGATCGACCCGGCAGGCGAACAGCGTCTCGCTCTTGTACACGTTGCCCACGCCGCAGGCTACCCGCTGGTCGAGGAGCGCGACGGCGATCGGCGTTGCCGGCGGCAGGCGCTCGAGCCGCGCGAGCGCCTCGTCGAGGTCGGCGCTCGGCGAGCACAGGTCGGGCCCGAGCGCCGAGAGCCGCGGGTGCGCGCGGACCGCGCGAGCGTCGAGGATCTCGACGACGAGAGCCCGGAAGCACACGGCGACCGTCTCGGGCACCTCGATCACGACCCGGGCCGCCGCCCGCGACGCCCGCCAGCGCTCGCCCGGCCGGTAGACGTGCCACGAGCCCGACATCTGCATGTGCGTGTGGAGGATCCGGCCGTCGTCGAACCAGATCAGGAGGTGCTTGCCCCTGGCCTCGACGGCGATCACCGTCGTTCCGGTCGCGATCGTCGCGGCGCCGAGCCGCGGCGCCCGGAACGACACGACCGCCCTGCCCGCGAGGGCGGCGCGCAGCGTCGTCGCGGTCCGGAAGATCGTGTCGCCCTCGGGCACCGGCCGGCCCCCTCAGCCGCGGAGCGTGAGCCCACGGTAGCCGTCGGCGAAGCCGGCGGCACGCAGGCGCTCGGCGTGCGGGCTCTCGTGCGCCGTCGCGCCGTCGATCCGGTGGAGCTCGATCTTGCGCAGTCGCCCGTCCTTCACGAGCGCCGCGAGCGCGTCCGGCCACGCAACGTCCTCGGCACCCGCGAACGTGGTCAGCGTCCGGGCGCCGCGCTCGAGGAACACGACCGGCTCGCCGTCCGCGAGCACGACGTAGGCGCCCGCCGCGCGCGAGGGACGTCCCTCGTTGGCCGGCCACGAGAGCGCGGCGCCGTACGGCTGGGCCGGGTCCGCGGCGGCGAGCGCGACCGGCTCTCGGCCGGCGGCGGGCTCGCGGAGGTCGCGGAGCCGATCGACGGCGCCCGGCAGCGCGAACTGCGCGGCTCCCAGCCCGTCGACGAAGTAGCCGCGGCGGACCTTGCCCGACTCCTCGAGCGCCCGGAGCACGGCGTACACGCCGGCGAACCCGCCCGGCGCGCCCTCGGCCAGCACGGCCTCGCGCGTGAGGACGCCGTGCCGGTCGAGCAGTTGCATCGCCCGCGCGTGCGCCGCCTCGGTGCCGGAGGTCACGGGCTCGAGCAAGGGCGCGACGAGCGACCACCTCCCGGCGGCGGCCGGCGGACCCACCCGACGCACCCGCCCCGGCCGGGGCCTGCCCCTCGGCGCCCGCGGGCGCCGGCCGAGCACCGCGCGCAGCGGCGCGAGCGTGTCGTTCGTGACCTCGCCACCCCAGACCAGATCCCAGAGCGCGGAGAGGACCTCGCGCTCGTCGGCGACGCCGCTCGCGAGGAGCAGGTCGGGCCAGAACGAGGCGCCCCGCGCGGCCAGACGCTCGCGCACGGCGCGGTGGATCTCCCCGTCCGCGGGCTCGTCGGCCGGACCCGGCGCCAGCGCACGGAGCGCGCCGCGGAAGTACAGCGCGACCCGCCCGTCGTCCGCGCCGATCCCGCCGGCGCCGACCCACACGACGTCGCCGCTCGCGCAGAGCGCGTCCAGGTCCGCCGGCCGGTATCCCTGCACGCGCGAGGGCAGCACGTCGGTCTCGAGGATCGAGGCCGGGATCGCCGCGCCCTGGAGCTGCCCGACCGCATCGGCGAGCGCGTCCGGGCCGGTCCGAGGCCTCGCGAGCCCCTGCCACTCGACGAGGAAGCGCGCGAGCGTCGGCGCGGTGACCGGCTCGACCTCCCGACGGAGCGCCGCGAGCGACCGACGCCGGAGCGAGCGCAGGACGTCGACCTCGCACCACTCGCGTTCGACCCCGCCGGGGCGGAACTCGCCGCGAACGACCTTCCCGGCGGCCTCGAGCGTCTCGAGCGCGCCGGCGGCGCGGTCGAGCGGGACGCCCAGCCGCCCCGCGACGTCGGCCGCGTGGAACGGCCCGTGCGTGCGCGCGTGCCGCCAGACCAGCCCCTCGAGCGGCTCGGCGGCGGTCTCGGCGAACGCCGCGGGCACGCCCTGCGGGATCGCGACGCCGAGCCCGTCTCGAAGTCGACCGGCGTCCTCGATCGCGGCGATCCGCTCCTCGCCCGCGATGCGGACGCGGATCGCGCGGTGCTCGTCGACGAGCCGGTCGATCCATTCCGACGGGTCCTCGGCGCTGCGGGCCGCCGCCTCCTCGGCGGTCAGGTCGCCGAGCCGCCGCAACAGGTCGTGGAGGTCGTCGGCGTTACGGGCCCGGCGCTCCTCTGCGAGCGCCTGCAGCTCGAGCTCCAGGTCGGCGAGCGCGGCGGGGTCGATCAGCTCGCGCAGGTCCTCGGCGCCGAGGAGCTCGCGGAGCAGATCGCGGTCGAGCGAGAGCGCCGCCGCCCGGCGCTCGGCCACGGGGGCATCGGCCTCGTACATGTAGACGGCGATCCAGTTGAAGAGCAGGGACTGCGCGAACGGCGAGGCGCGGTCGGTGTCCACGGCGACCATCCGGACGCGGCGCGCCTGAAGGTCGCCGAGGACCTCCTTCAGCCCCGGCAGGTCGAACACGTCGCGCAGGCACTCGCGCGTGGCCTCGAGCAGGATCGGGAACTGGGGGTAGGCGAGCGCCACCTGCAGCAGGTCCGCGCCCCGCTGCCGCTGCTGCCAGAGCGGCGTGCGCTGCCCGGGCCGCCGGCGGGGGAGCAGGAGCGCCCGTGCCGCCGCCTGACGGAACACCGACGTGAACAGCGCCGTCGAGGGCAGGCGTCGGACGACCAGCTCCTCGATCCGGTCGGGGTCGAAGCGGAGGTCTTCGAGCGGGATCCGATCCTCGCTCTCGGGCAGGCGGATCACGATGCCGTCGTCGCTCCACAACACCTGGACGTCGATGCCGAGGCGGTCGGCCAGGCGCTCCTCGATCGCCATCGCCCACGGCGCGTGGATCCTCGCGCCGAACGGCGAGAGCAGGCACACGCGCCAGTCGCCGACCTCGTCCCGGAACCGCTCGACGACGATCGTGCGGTCGTCGGGCAGCGCGCCGGCTGCGTCGCGCTCGTCCTCCAGGTACCGGACGAGGTTCCGGGCGGCCAGCTCGTCGAGCCCGAACTCCCTGCGGAGCAGCGTGGTCGCGCGGCGCTCGGGGAGCGCGGCGACCTCTCGCGTGACGGCGCCGATCGCCCGGCCGAGCTCGAGCGGCCGGCCCGGCTTGTCGCCCCGCCAGAACGGCATCTTGCCGGGCTCGCCCGGCGCCGGATCCACGAGGACGCGGTCGAACGTGATGTCCTGGATCCGCCACGCCGAGGCGCCCAGCAGGAACACCTCGCCCCGGCGGCTCTCGTACACCATCTCCTCGTCGAGCTCGCCGACGCGCCGGCCGTCCGCCGTGAAGACGCCGAACAGGCCTCGGTCGGGGATCGTCCCGGCGTTCGCGATCGCCACCCGCCCGGCGCCCTCGCGCGCCCGGAGCGTGTCGGCGCGGCGGTCCCACACGATGCGCGGACGGAACTCGGCGAACTCGTCGGACGGGTACCGGCCCGAGAGCAGATCGAGCACCGCGCGCAGGACGTCCTCGGACAGCTCGGCGAAGTTCGCGGCTCGTCGGATCAGCGCGCCCAGCTCGGCGACGGTCCACTCGTCCGTCGCGCACATCGCCACCACCTGCTGCGCGAGGACGTCGAGCGGGTTGCGGGGGTAGCGGGTCTCCTCGATGCTCCCCTCGAGCATCCGCCGCACGACGACGGTCGCCTCGAGCAGGTCCCCGCGGTACTTGGGGAAGACCTTGCCGCGGCTGGGCACGTCGACGCGGTGCCCGGCGCGGCCGATCCGCTGCAGCCCGCGCGCCACCGAGCCCGGCGACTCGACCTGGACCACCAGGTCCACCGCGCCCATGTCGATGCCGAGCTCGAGCGAGGATGTCGCGACGAGCCCCCTCAACGTGCCGGCCTTGAGGGCGTCTTCGATCTGCAGGCGCTGCTCGCGGGCGATCGAGCCGTGGTGCGCCGCGACGAGCTCCTCCCCGGCCAGCTCGTTCAGGCCGGAGGCGAGGCGCTCCGCCAGGCGTCGCGCGTTCACGAAGATCAGCGTCGACCGGTGCGACCGAACGAGCTCGAGCAGCTCGGGATGGATCGACGGCCAGATGCTCGTCCGCTCGGGGCCGGCGGCGGCGGGCCCGCTGCGGATCCGATCCGTCGGCTGGCCGAGCTCGGCCATGTCCTCGACCGGGACGACGACCTCGATCTCCATCGGCTTGCGGTGGCCCGCGTCGACGATCGTCACCGGGCGAGGGCCGTCGGCCGCGAAACCGCCGAGGAACCGCGCGGTCTCCTCGAGCGGACGCTGCGTCGCAGAGAGCCCGATCCGCTGCGGCGAGGTCGCCGCGATCGCCTCGAGCCGCTCGAGCGAGAGCGCGAGGTGCGCGCCGCGCTTCGTCCCGGCCATCGCGTGGATCTCGTCGACGATGACCCAGCGGACGCTGCGCAGGATCTCGCGCGCCTGTGACGTGAGCATCAGGAACAGCGACTCGGGGGTGGTGATCAGGATGTCCGGCGGGCGCTTCGCGATCGCGCGCCGGTCGCGCGCCGGCGTGTCGCCGGTGCGCATCGCGACGGTCGGCTCGTGGAGCTCGAGGCCCAGGCGCTCGGCCGCCAGGCGGATCCCCGCGAGCGGCGCCCGCAGGTTCTTCTCGACGTCGACCGCGAGAGCCCGCAGCGGCGAGATGTAGAGCACGCGGCAGCGCTCGGCCGCGGGCGGGACCGGCTCGGTCGCGAGCCGGTCGAGCGCCCACAGGAACGCCGCGAGCGTCTTGCCCGAACCCGTCGGCGCCAGGATCACGGCGTGGTCGCCCTGGGCGATCGCGGGCCACCCCTGCTCCTGGGCCGGCGTCGGCGCGGCGAACGACGAGGTGAACCACTCGCGGACGGCGGGGGAGAAGACGTCGAGCGTCACGGGCCCAAACCTACCGTGAACGACGGACACGATGCGGGGTCGAGATCGCCGTCCCCCTCCGCCGGGTTCGTGCCGATGGCCAGCCTGCGTGGTCGAGGCCCGCGGGATGTCCCCGCGGGCCTCGTTCGAACCAGGCATCCGTCGCCTGGGATCTCATGACGCTCGGTCCCGTGATACGCGACGATCAGCCCGCCGGACAGGAGTCGTTCGGCGCCCGGTCGTGGCCCCCATCGTCTCCAAGGGGAGGCATGTTGCCCGGTCTGTTCTGGCTGGTGATGGCCGCCGCTGCGGTGCTGTTCTCCGGCCCCGCGCCACTGCAATCGTCCCCCGGGACCCTCACGTGCACGAAGGCGAGGGCGGGAGCGGCAAGGAGAAGCAGCAGCACGGCCACCATCACGATCAACGTGATCGACCTCCTCATGCGTGAACTCACCTCCTTCATCCGCGTACCGGACTAGTACGGGTGAGCATCGCGTTGGGTTCACGCTGCTGTTGCCCGGCCACCGTCGTCACGGACCCGCAGGTCAGCGCGCATCCACCGGGGTTTGCCGCGACGGCGGATACCGTTGGAGGTCGGCCTAGACCGCCGACGCGCGTCGGCGCAAGATGAGGCTTCATCTCGGCTTCCTGGGACCCGACGGTCAGATGGGGGAGATGTTCGTGTGGACCGGCCGCCTTCGGTCGCGCCGGTAGGATGCTGCGCATGGCAACCCTCCGACGCGTGGTCGCGCTCGGTGTGCTCTCGATCGCGGTGATCGCGCTCGGCACGACCGCGGCGCTCGGGCAGGATGACGGGGAGGGGGCCGCGCGCGAGCCCGAGGCCCAGGTCGTGCTCTCGGGCTCGGTCACCGTGCCTCGGGGGCGGGAGGTGGATGAGATCGTCGTTTTCCACGGCCGCGTCACGGTCGGCGGGGTGGCGCTCGGCGACGTGCTCGTCCTCGATGGGCCGATCGTCGTGAACGGGCAGGTGAGTGGGAGCGTGATCGCCATCAACGGCGACGTGACGCTCGGGCCGGGGGCGCAGGTGCGGGGCGACGTGATGGCGGGGGGGACCGTCACGGCCGACCCGCAGGCGCAGGTCTCGGGCGGCGTGAGCGATGGGGTGGCGTTCACGCTGCAGGGGCCGCTCGAGGCGGTGGGCCGGTTCGTCGTGTGGCTGGCGATCTCGGTCTCGACGCTGCTGCTCGGGGCGGCGTTCGTGCTGCTCGCCCCACGGGGGGCCGACGCCGTGCACGCGGCGGCGTCGGCGGCGCCGTGGCCCTCGGCGGGCTGGGGGCTGGGTGCGCTCGTCGGACTGCCGGCGCTCGCCGTGCTGCTGGTGGCCTCGGTACTCGGACTCCCGCTCGGCCTAACGCTCCTGCTCGCGCTCGCGTTCCTCCTGCTCGTGGGATTCGCGTTGAGCGCGTGGGTCGTCGGCCGGCTGCTCTGGTCGCCGCCCCGGAGTCGCTGGCTCGCGCTGCTGTTCGGCTGGCTCGTCGCGAGCGCCGCGACGGTCGTCCCGAGGCTCGGCCCGGTCGTCTGGTTCCTCGCGGCGGGCTTCGGCCTCGGCGCCGCGACCATGGCGACCTGGCGCGCTCGAGGCCATCGCGGCATCCACCGCGCGGGGTACGCTCGGGCCGCCGCACCCACCTCGCGTGAGGCGGGCCCCCAACCGATCCAGGAGGAGGTAGGGCTCTGATGACGGAAGCCGTCGAGAAGGTCCGCGGGATCCCCCTGTTCGCCGGTCTGGACGACGACGCGCTCGGGCGCGTCGCCTCGCTGTTCAGCGAGGTCGAGGCGCCGGCGAACCAGGTGATCGTCGAGCACGGCATGCCGGGCTCGGGCATGTTCCTGCTCGAGGAGGGAACGGTCTCGGTCGAGCTGCCGGGGCGCACCGTGGAGCTCGGACCGGGCGAGTTCTTCGGCGAGCTGTCGATCCTGGCCGACGACGTGCCGAGGACCGCACGCGTGCGGACGGCCACGCCGATCCGAGCGCTCGTGATCGGCCGGCCCGACTTCCGCCATCTGTTGGAGGAGGAGCCGAAGATCGCCGTCGCGATGCTCCCGGTGCTCGCGCACCGTTTGGCCGAGGAGATCGGGACGTAGCTCTCAGCGGCGGAACAGCCGGACGGCGAGGCCGACGAGGACGCCGAGCGTCGCGCCGAACGCGAGCGCCTGCGGCGTGTTCATCAGGACCTTCGCGCCGTCCTCGACCGTGACCTTCGGGCTCAGCACCAGGCCGACGAACGAGCGGTCGCCGAGCGTCGCCCCTCCGGCGGCGATGACGCTCTGCGTGCCGCCCTGCTCGATCGAGACGTCGCCGTTCGCGATCAGCGGTCCGCAGCCGCCCTGCCGGATCGTCACGGGTCCGTTCGCGATGACCGGCCCGCACCCGCCCTGCAGGACCGAGAGCGACCCGCCGGCCGCGATCGGCCCTGCGGCCGCCTGATGGAGGTGGACGTCGCGCGCGCGCATGATGCCGACGAGCGCGCGCTCGACGCGCACGTCCTCCTGGAACTCGAGGGAGCTCGCCGCCTGGTCCCGGTACTCGTCCATGGATCCTCCTCCTTCGCGTGTCGCTGCGTCGGGTCCCATCCTAGGTAGGCTGCGCCGGTGCCGCAGAACCGCCGGTTCCTGTTGCTCGGCTCGGGCGAGTTCGAGGCCTGGTCCGAGGAGCCCGAGCGCGTCGCGCTCGACGGCGCGGAGCCCCGGGTCGCGATCCTGCCCACGGCGAGCGCGCCCGAGGGCGACGCCGTGTTCGAGCGCTGGGGCCGGATGGGGCTCGAGCACTTCCGCGCGATGGGATGGGAGGCCGAGCTCGTCCCCGTGAAGACGCGCGCGGACGCCGAGCGCCCGGACCTGGCGGCCGACGTCGAGCGCGCCGGTCTCGTGTACTTCTCGGGCGGGAACCCCAAGCACCTGGGCTCGACGGTCGAGGGCTCGGCGCTGTGGCGGGCGCTGAGCGCGGCGCTGGACCGCGGCGCGGTGTACGCGGGCTGCAGCGCGGGCACGATGGTCGCCAGCCAGTCCCGGGCCCAGGCGCGCGAGCGCAGGATCGGCGCGTCGTGGACGTTCGGCCTCGGCCTGGTCCCGCACGTGTCGTTCGGCGCGCACTGGGACCGGATGGGCAAGATCCCCGGGATGCGGTGGTGGGTGACCTCGCGGATCCCGGAGTCGTCGTGGTTCGTGGGGATCGACGAGCGCACCGCGATCCTCGGCGACGGTGAGCGCTGGACCGTGTTCGGCGGCGGCGGTGCGATGGTGGTTCACGGCGGGTTGCGCTCGGTGTACGGGGCGGGGGAGACGTTCGAGACGCCCGAGCGCGCTTAAGCCATCCAGGCGTCGAGGCGCTGCTCGACCTCGCGCAGGCGGGTGACGAGGAAGACCATCATCGAGAGCGCCACCTTGGGGTGCTCGAGCAGGAACGCCTGGAACGCATCGGCCGGGATCTGCAGTGCACGCACGTCCGTCGCGGAACGGACGGTCGCCATCCTGCGTCCCGGGGCGATGACCGCCATCTCGCCGAAGAAATCACCGCTCCTCAGGCGATGGAAGCGTCCGCCCACGTCCACCTGGGCTTCCCCGTCGAGGATCACGAACATGGCGTCTCCCGGATCGCCCGTCTCGAAGATGGCGTGGTCGGCTTCGAACGTGACCACGTTCCCTACGCGGAGGAGAGCCACGACGTCCTCGTCCTCGAGTTCCGCGAACACGCCGGTCCGCTGCACCTTCGATGGTTCGATCGGCGTCTCGTTCATCCGCCCCCCTCGAGTCCTGGAGAAGTCTACTCACGGTCTCGGTATGCTTTGGCGTCGTGAGCTCGACCGATTCGCCCGCCCAGCGCCCCGGCTGCCTCTTCTGCGGCAGACCCACCTTCGATCCCGACAAGCGGGAGCGCCCGTGGGTCCGCGCCACCGTCGACGGCCGTCAGGTGCTCGTCTGCCCGACGTGCCAGGAGGAGCGCGCCGACTGGGCCGTGCAGCTCGACCGCTGCGAGGCGTGCGGCACGACGCGTCTGTCCGTGATGCTCGGCGAGGTCGTCTGCCGGGCGTGCGGCCACGTCCGCGGCGTCTCGGCCGAGCCCGCGTGGACCTTGGGCGCTTAGCTCAGCGGTAGAGCGCTTCCCTTACAAGGAAGAGGTCGGAGGTTCGAGCCCTCCAGCGCCCACGGCGAAGGTAGAGGTGGGGAGGTCGAGCCCTCCAGCGCTCACACCGAACCGCTGCCCGTGCTCGGGTGGCTGGATGAGCGCCGAGCAACCCTCTAGGCTCCGGCCGTGAACGCCTGCGGCAACTGCGGGAAGGACAATCCCGACGAAGCCGCCTTCTGTATGGCGTGCGGTGGACAGCTTCACGCCCCACGGGCTGTGCGAGAGGCGCGCAAGACGGTCACGGTCGTCTTCTGCGATGTGAGTCGATCGACGGCTCTCGGGGAAAGGCTGGACCCCGAGGCGCTACGTCGCGTGATGGCCCGCTACTTCGACGCGATGCGCGAGGCGCTCGAGCGCCATGGCGGTACTGTCGAGAAGTTCATCGGGGATGCCGTGATGGCCGTGTTCGGTATCCCCTTGATCCACGAGGATGATGCATTGCGAGCCGTGCGGGCCGCCGCCGATATGCGTGAAGCGGTGGCGCGGCTCAGCAAGGAGTTGGAACGTGATCACGGCATCGTCTTCTCGTGCCGGATCGGCGTGAACACTGGTGAGGTGGTTGCCGGCGACGCGGCGAGCGGTCAGATGCTCGTGACGGGCGACGCCGTGAACGTCGCGGCACGTCTCGAGCAGGCGGCGGAACCAGGCGAGGTGCTGATAGGCGGCGCCACGCATCGGCTGGTGCGCGACTCGGTGGATTGCGAGCCCCTTGCGCCTCTCGCGCTCAAGGGCAAGTCGGGGAGCGTACAGGCGTTCCGGCTGTTGCGGGTGACGGACGCGTTCACGGCCCGCCCTCGGCGGATGGACTCCCCGATGGTCGGGCGTGATCGCGAGCTCGATGCGCTTCGCACCGCCTTCGAGCGTTCCGTTTCGGACCGAGCATGCCAGCTGTTCACGATCCTCGCGCCAGCGGGTACGGGGAAGTCGCGGCTGGTCGAGGAGTTCCTCCGCGGCGTGAAGGATGTGAACGTGCTCCGGGGCAGGTGCCTCCCATACGGGGAGGGCATCACGTACTTCCCGATCTTGGAGATCGTGAAGCAGGCTTCAGGGCTCGCTGACTTCGACGCCCCTGAGGTCGTGGAGGAGAAGGTGTGCCGCGTGCTCGACGGCGACGAGCACCAGGGTGTCGTTTGCAGCCGCGTTTCGCAGCTCCTCGGCGTCGCGGAGCCAGGTTCGCCAGAGGAGACGTTCTGGGCCGTGCGTCGGTTCATCGAGTCCGTTGCCCGCCAGGGTCCGTTGGTAGTGATACTCGACGATGTGCACTGGGCGGAGCCAACGCTCCTCGATCTTGTCGAACACATCGCCGATTGGTCGCGGGACGTGCCTTTGCTCCTTGCCTGCATGGCTCGCCAGGAACTGCTCGACGTGCGACCAGCGTGGGGCGGCGGGAAGCTGAACGCAACCACCATCTCGTTGGAGCCGCTCTCCGAGGATGAATCCATCGAGCTGATCGCCAATCTGCTCGAGGCAGCCGAGGTCCCCAGCGAGGTTGGCGAGCGTGTCGCGAGCGCGGCCGAGGGAAACCCCCTGTTCGTGGAGGAGATGCTCGCGATGCTGGTGGACGAGGGGCTCCTCACCCGTGAGGACGCGCGCTGGACCCCCCGCGGTGATCTCTCGACCGTCGCAGTCCCACCGACGATCAGCGCACTGCTCGCCGCTCGGGTGGATCGATTGTCGGCTGACGAGCGACTGGTGCTCGAGGCCTCGTCGGTCGTCGGCAAGGAGTTCTCGTTGGGCGCCGTCCGCGGACTTGTACCTGAGCAGATGGCCTCCTCCGTC
>DASTPT010000011.1:0-17121 GCA_035762085.1 Actinomycetota bacterium
CGACGCGCCGAGATGGTGGACGAGGATGGCACCGAGACCCCGTTCGCCGACGATGTGCGTGCGCGCCCATACGGCCGGGTCCACGCCGTCGAGGGCGGTCAACACACGCTGTGTCGCCCAACGGTCGTAGGCGAACAGGAACAGGACTTCGTCGGCCTGCATCGGTGACCCTCCCGCTGGACATCCGGACGTTTCGAGGTCGCGGACGATACCAGCTCCCGTGGTCGAGGACGCGGGCGGAACGACGTCCCGCGACGGGTGAGGTTCGAGGAAGTTCCCCTCGGTCGCCAGGCAGCGCAGCGAGGGGACCCTCGGCCCTGGTCGCGGACCGTGCGGGACGCCAGCATCGCAGCCGAGGAGGCGAGTCCCATGACAGTCGAGTCCAGAACATCGCCTGGTGCGACGCTCGGCGTCGATCCCGGCCGGCCTGAAGTCGGAGGCACCGCACGGGAGTCGCGCTACCTGTTCGCGGGGATCGCGGTCGGAGTCATCTGGCTGGCGATCGCGGCAGCGAGCATCTGGTCGCCCGATCTCATCACCGGCACCGAGCAGGAGCACATCCCGCTCGCGGCGATCATCGACTGGTTCTATGCGGCGTTAGCGACCGGCCTGGTGCTGATGGCATTCGGGCGGCGCTCTGCGGGAGCGAGCCGGTCGCTGTGGCTGGGGTTCACCGTCGCGATCGGAGGCATCTGGTTCGTGGTCGCGGTCGCGAGCATCTTCGCGCCATCGATCGAGACGGGCACCGATCCCACGACGTTGCCCATCGCGGCCCTCGCGAGTCCGATCGCGGGGGTGATCGCCACCGCCTTCGTGTCCGTGTTCGTCGCGGGAAGCGGGAGCGAGTCGAGGAGCTAGGGGGATCGTGATGGAAGCACGACCGGATACGAGCCGTGCGATGTCGCTCATCGCCGGCGGGCTGGCCGTCGTCGTTCTCGCGGTGCTTCTGTTCGGCCTCGAGACCGATAGCGGCGAGATCGATTGGGTGAGCGTCATCACCGCAGCCGCTGGGGTCGTGATGGTCGTCGCCGGTCTGATCGTCGCCTTCCGACATCGGGGGACGCAAACCGGGTCGAAGCGAACGGCAGCCTGAAGAGGAGACCGAGGCTTCGCTCCCTTGCGGCGTCACTTACTCGATGCCGGCGTGGGAACACGATGTTGCTGAGCCCCCAGGGGAGGGACCTGATGGTTCAGGGGATGGGTATTCCGCCCAGCCAGCTCCAGCGTGAACTCGCTGAAGAGAAGCACGACGAGTACGACCGGAAGGTCTCGCGTAGGCGGGACAGGGATCAGGCGAAGAAGGGGGACAAGAGCGTCCGTCGTCGTTGGCTTCCGTTCCTCCGCCGAGGCTGACCCCGACTCGTTCGGTCCGAGAGGGCCGGACTACCAGCATCCGTGACCCACATCGCATGCTGAGGGATCGTGACTCTGGCATGAATCCCCATCGGCCCCACTCGGTCCTTGAGCGGAGAACCCGCAGATGGCGGGATCTTGGGTGTGGCCTGCTCCGCAGAGGCCCAACGACCCTCGGACTCACTTCCGCCTGGAGGCAACCTGTTCTCGAGCGCACCTTGAAAGCGAGGGGTCGAACGTGAGGTTCATGCGCGGCATCTGGTCTGCGGTGCTCATGACCGCGCTCACCTCCTGCGCCGCCGACTCAGGTCCCGTGACGGCCGGGGGCGCCACACTGCTGCGCCACGATCTCGCGGTCGAGGACATACCCGACAACGGAACGGATCAGGGTCAGCTCGTCCTGTTCAACGGATGCGTGGGGAGTGGACTCGACCCGGAGACCGTACATCCGGAGGAATTCGCGGAGTCTGCGACCTACCTCGTGTGGCCGGCCGGCTACGACCTCCGCGAGAACGGGCCGGCGCTCGAGGTGCTGGAGCCGGATGGCAACGTCGTGGGGAGGATCGGGGACAGGGTTGGGGTCGAGGGTCGGACGTACGACCTTGCAGAGGCGCAGGAGCACGCCGAGATCCCGGAGCCGTGTCGCGAGGCGGGTGACCGGCCAGGCGGATGGACCGACGTTTGGTTCTTCGTGCGTGGTCTCCTGCCCGAGTAACCGCGAGCGAACATCCTCTCGATCCGCCCAACTTGCCCCGCGAGCGACCGCGCAGACCGGCGGAACGGTGGCGCAAGTTCTCCGGGTCTAGCGCGAGGCGAGTCGATACCCAGTCCGGTAGAGCAACCCCCCACCAAGCACGCCGAGCGTCAGCAGTAGGCCCGTCAGCGGACGTGCGTTCGCGAACGCGACGACCTGCCCGGTCACGGATGCCCCGACGAGGAGGATCCCGAACGCTCCGAGGGCATACCCCTCAACCCGCTTCACATCGAGAGGCTATATCCGCCGGGATCCCCGACGCACCTCGTTCACCCGATCCGTCCGCCGACGAGGCTCCATGAACGTAGACCGGGTTGCCTGACCTCTGACGCGCGAGCAACATGTCGCAGACGAGCGCCGTCCCCGAGCACCGAACGAGGCGACGACGCGGCGCATCCTTCGTTCATGGCCGTGTTCGATCGCGGTGGCTCGGTTCCCAGCGGCGGCGACGAGCAGCCACAGTCTGCGAGGGACCATCAGGCGGAACTACGTGAGCTAGCCAGGCGGAAGCGCGAGGCGAGGCCCGTCGGTAGCCGGAACGTCGCCGGTGGTGGTTCTTCGGCATCCGCCGAAACCGATAGCCCGATCCCCCCGAGACGCCGCACCATCCCCGTCGGCGGACACCGTTCCTTATCTATGACCCGAGGAAGGGAACCGAGCGTCGACAGGCCTTCTGGCCTCGGCATACGATCCCAGCGTGCATGCTGGCGACGCCCTGTGGAATCCGCTGACCGGCGAGAAAGCGCTGCTCGTCGAGTCCTCCGAGGACACGGGCGGCGTGCGGATCGTTGCCGACTTCGCTGTGGAAGCGGGTGGGTTCGTTCCCGGTGGAGAGCACGTTCACGACAACTGTGCGGAGCACTTCGAGGTGGTGAGCGGACGCATCGCGTTCGTCGTCGACGGCGAAGAACGGACGCTCGAGGAGGGGGACGAGTTCACCGTCCCACCGGGGTCATGGCACAGGTGGTGGAACGCAGGCGAAGGCGAGGTTGTGACCCGGGTCCGCATCGATCCCGCCCTTCGCTTCCAAGAGGCGATCCTGGTCATGTGGGGCCTGTGCGCGGACGGCCACACCGATCCCCAGGGGACACCTAGGCCACTGCTAGGTGCGCTGCTGGCCACCCGCTATCGGGATGAGATGCGCTTCCGCAAGCCGCCCGAGATCGTGCAGCGGATCATGCTTCCTCCGCTAGCCGCGCTCGCTCGTTGGCTGGGCAAGGAACGGACGATCGAGCGCTACCTGAACCTTGACTCACACCCTTCAGCTCGAACCGACCTCGGGCGGCTGCCCGAGAAGGTCATGGGCCGGACCCTGAAACAAGGCTGGATCTCACGGGACCGCCGTACCCAGGTCGACGGAGCTGGCTGAGGCTGCCAACGCCGCGCTCCATGCGAAGGCGACCGTTCCGAACGCAGACCAGCTCGATCCGCCGAGAACGCACCATATCCGCAGACCGATGACGGTTCCCTGGGGGGAACCCCCGATCGAGTCACGGAGTCAGGTCCTCCATGATGCGTCTCGGCTGGCTCCGAGCATCGATCCTCCTCGCCCTGGTAACAACGTCGTGCGCCGACCCGGTGTCGGGAACTTCGGACAGCGGCCCAACGATGGAGGCCTCACCATCGGTATCGCCGGCGGCGTCCGAAGACGTGTTCCGCGTGTTCGTCCCGCCGACCGTGACCGAAGGCAACCGGATCGTGCTTCCCATCGTCTTCCCGGATGGGACGACCGCGGAGTTGGTCTATCCACCCGATCTCGACCTTGCGGCTCTAGGGGTTCGACCGTACTGGGCCGGATGCGGACGAGACTTCGGGTTCTACTTCTACGACCCCGTCGGAACGCTCTACGAAGGAGAGCCCATCCAGACCTGGACCCGCCCCGACGGTCTGACGGTCGGGCTCTACGAAGGGGTCGAGCGGGACCTGGGGGTCGATGGGGAGCCGATCGTGCATCTGATCTTCCACTTCGGCGGGTGGACCATCGAGGTCTACGACTACGGAGGCAAGGCGGCGTTGACCGACGGTGAGCGTGAGGAGTGCGCTATGCAGCTATCGGCATCCGTCACGGACGAGGGGTGGGTCGTGCTGTCTGGACCTCCCGAGATCGAGCTCGGCGGCGATGAACCGGAGCTGGAGTTCGGAGGTCTCGGGCGCAAGGAGCCGTTCATCCTGTTCTTCCCCGGGCCGTGCGAGCCTGAGTCCGACCAGAACCAGGGACTCCCGACGATCGGCGGTGTGCCCGTCTCCGTGACGAAGGGGTTCGCGTCGTGGTGTCATCCCGGCGAGATGATGCGCATCCACGTCTACTTCACCGGCGAGCCGACGTTCGTCGAACGCCTCGTGAAGGACCTCGAAGTCCGCGACGTCCATCTTGCCGGCTAGGTAGCCCGCTTCGAGAGCCGGGAACGGTCCACAACCCTCCACGGGCCGAGAGCGCATCACTCCCGTACACAGCTCGGCCCCTCGACCTTGAGGCACCGTAGGACGGTTCGATGAGACGGATCAGCGTGATCGTCCTCGCCTCCCTCGTCGTGGCCCTGGTTGTTGCCTGGTGGCTTGCCCGGAACGGTGAGCAGAACACTCCCGACTACGTCGGACAGGCGTCGCTCGATGCCACAACTTGGGCGAGCTACAGCGACGCTGCGGTCGGGTGGTCGCTGCGGTATCCGGGCCGGTGGCACCTCCAAGTCGTCGAGCCTGCCGATGACGTGTGCCAAGGCGAGTCGGTCCTCGTGACGAACTTCGATGCCGATCTCCATCATCCCGACCTCGGGCCCGGGTCCTGTACGGGAGCCTGGGATATGCGCAACCTGCGCAGGAACTTCGTGGTCGTGGAGATCGAGGTTCCAGCAGACGTGCGGCCTGGTCCCGAGATCGGTCGGCGGACGATGCCGTTGTCGCTCGAAGAGGCGCTCGAAGGCTCTCGGATGGCGCGCTTCGGCGTGCCCAAGGGGGTCTACATCCCCGTCTTCATCGATGAGAGCCACCTGTACATCGTTCGCGTCTGGAACGGGCAGGTTGCGACCTCCGAGGATCTGAAGATCGCCGATGGCATCGTCGCGTCCATGCGATTCAACGCAGGAGCGTAGACCGGACACCCTCTCGATCCGCCGGCAAAGGCTCCACTAGACCTGCCTGCTGGTGTGCCCTCTACACGCGTGGAGGGCACGTCGTGCGGGTAGGGACTGGTCAGCACCCTCTACGAAGGAGCATCGATGGAGCCGGAACGGGCTGAGGAGCAGATCGAGGACCTGCGGCAAGCGCGAGATCGCGGTTTGGGAGAGGAGGGGCGGACCAAGGAAGAGCAGGACCGCGCGATGATGGGAGATGCAGCGCCGGCCGAGGAGCGTCCCGACGCGGGCGCCGAGGACGCCGGCGCGACGAGGTCGGAGGGGGATGAGCAGCCGGAGCGCTGAGCGTGGCCGAGCGTTCGTCGGCACGAGCGGGTGGCAGTACCGCGACTGGCGCGGGCGGTTCTACCCGCAGGGCTTGTCGACGGCGCGGTGGCTCGGGCACTACGCCGCGCGATTCCGGACCGTCGAGGTGAACAACTCCTTCTACCGCCTGCCGCGGCGCGAGACCGTCGAGCGGTGGGCGGCGACCGTGCCCGAGGGGTTCGTGCTCACGATGAAGGCGAGCCGGTACGTCACGCACATCCGTCGGTTGCGCGATCCGGAGGAGCCGCTCGCACGCATGCTCGAGGTGTTCGAGGGCGCCGGCTCGAAGCTGGGACCCGTGCTGTTCCAACTCCCGCCGAACTTCGAGGCGGACGTGCCGCTCCTCGAGACGTTCGTCCAAGCGATCCCCGCCAGGATCCGTGCCGCGTTCGAGTTCCGGCACCCGTCGTGGTTCATGCCCGAGGTGTTCCAGGTGCTCGACCGCTCGGGCCTCGCCCTCGTGCACGCCGATCGCCCGGGGACGCGCGTCGACGAGCTGCCGACCGCCGGCGGCTGGGCGTACCTGCGGTTCCACCAGGGCGGGCGGTCTCGACCCGGGTACGAGCGCCGGAAGCTCCGGGCGTACGCGGACCGCGTGGCCGAGCTCGGTGACGCGCAGGTCTTCGTGTACTTCAACAACGACACCGGCGGCGCCGCCGTCCGCGACGCTCAGACGTTCATGGAGCTGCTCGAGGACCGTCACGTCGCGGTCGCGGCCTGAGCGGGCTCAGCGGTCGAGCGCGGCGAAGGTCTCGGCCAGGTCCCGGATCGAGCGCTCGGTGATCGGCGAGACCACGAGGATCGCCTCGTCCGCGCCGGCCTCGGCCATCGAACGCAGTCCGTCGGCGATCGCCTCGACCGAGCCCTCCAGCGGCGGGCAGCCCTCGGGGATGGGCCGCTCGTCGGCGGACCGGTCCAGGACGACGAGGCAGCACGCGCTCCGCTGGACCTCGGCCGGGTCGCGGCCGGCGCGCTCGGCGGCGGCGGTCACCTTCGCGCTCTCGGCGGAGAAGCCCTCGGGTGTGTTGCCGTATAGGTCGTACCACGTATTCCACGCGTCCACGTGCGGCAGCGCGATGCTCATCATCCGCTCGCCCGTGCTGCCGAGCATCAGCGGCACACGACGCGCCGGACGCGGGAGCAGCACGACGTCGTCCACCCCGTGGTACCGGCCATCGAGCGTGACCCGCTCGCCGGCGAGGAGGCGCCGCACGATCTCGAAGGACTCGGCGAAGCGCTCGACGCGGTGATCGAACGGGAAGCCGAACGCGCGGAACTCGACCTCGTTCCACCCGGCGCCGATCCCGAGCACCAGCCGTCCGCCCGCGACCTCGTCCACCGTCGCCGCGAGCTTCGCGAGCATCGCCGGCCCGTGGAACGCGGCGCTCGCGACGAGCGGGCCGAGCGTGACGCGCTCGGTCACGGCGGCAAGCGCGGCGAGCATCGTCCAGGCCTCCCACGGCCCGCGCTCGGGGCGGCCGCCGTCGCGGTACAGGAGGTGGTCGCCCATCCACACCGAGTCGAAGCCGACCTCCTCGGCGGCGCGGGCCATGGCCAGGTACTCGGGCCACCGGACCTCGCGCTCGACCTCGGGGAGCTGGATCCCGATGCGCAGCGGGCGCGTCATCGCGCGGCAGTCTAGTGGTCCGCGACGCCCGCCCCGCGGTCCGGCGCGGGTAGGCTTCCGCCGTGCCCGACCCGGTCGCTCGTTCGTTCGCCGACGCGAAGCCGCTGTCGTTCTGGCTCGACGATCCGAGCCGCCCCGACGCCCTGCCGACGGTCGCCGGCGAGGCGAGGACGGACCTGGCGATCGTCGGCGGGGGCTTCATGGGCCTGTGGGCCGCGGTCGAGGCGAAGGAGCGCGACCCCGGACGCGACGTCCTGCTGCTCGAGGGCGGTCGCGTCGGCTGGGCCGCGACCGGTCGCAACGGCGGGTTCCTGTCGTACTCGCTGACGCACTCGCTCGAGAACGGCGTGCGGCGCTTCCCGGAGGAGATCGACGAGCTCGAGCGCCAGGGCATGGAGACGTACCGGGGGCTGGTCGACGCCATCGAGCGGTACGGCATCGACGCCGAGCTGCAGCCGACGGCGATGGTGCTCCTGGCGCGCCGGTCGCATGAGGCCGACTGGTTCCCCCAGGCTGTGCGACGCTCCGCACGCTTCGGCTACCCCGTCGAGGTGCTCGACCACGCTGCGACGCAGGCGGTCCTGCGCTCGCCCGTGTACATCGGGGGGCTTCGGATCGGCGGCGAGGGTCACGCGCTCGTGCACCCGGCGAAGCTCGCGTGGGGGCTCCGCGACGCGGCGCTCGGCCTCGGCGTGCGGATCCACGAGCGCTCGCCGGTCCGGGCGATCGAGCGCGAGGGCGCGGGCGTCCGCCTGTGGACCGAGCGCGGGTCGGCCCTGGCCGAGCGCGCAATCCTGGCGACGAACGCGTTCCCGCCGCTCCTGCGACGGCTCCGCAGCTTCGTCGTGCCGGTCTACGACCACGTCCTGATGACGGAGCCTCTCTCGGCCGAGCAGATGCGTGCGATCGGATGGGCGGGCCGCGAGGGCCTGGGCGACGCCGCGAATCAGTTCCATTACTTCCGCCTGTCCGCCGACGACCGGATCCTGTGGGGCGGGTACGACGCGACGTACCACTTCGGCAACGGCGTCCGCCGGCGGTTCGAGCTGGACGACGAGGTCCATACGAGGCTCGCGCGCCACTTCTTCGAGACGTTCCCCTCGCTCGAGGGCATCCGGTTCACGCATAGGTGGGGCGGTGTGATCGACACCTGCAGCCGGTTCTCGGTGTTCTTCGGTCGCGCGCTCGGCGGGCGGGTCGCGTACGCGGCCGGCTACACGGGCCTCGGCGTCGGCGCCACGCGGTTCGGCGCTAGGACGGCGCTCGACCTGGTGGACGGGCTCGAGACCGAGCGCACCGCCCTGCGGATGGTCCGATCGAAGCCGGTGCCGTTCCCGCCCGAGCCCGCGCGATCGCTCGGCATCGGCGCGACGGTCCGGGCCTACGAGCGGCTCGACCGGACGGGCGAGGAGGGCGCGTGGCTGCGGCTGCTCGACCGGCTCGGGCTCGGGTTCCAGAGCTGAGGGGTAGGGTGCAACCATGTCCGAGGACAGGTACACGCTCGCGCTCATCGCGCACGACGGCAAGAAGGACGACCTCCTGCGCTTCGCGAAGGAGCACCTGCAGCTGCTGGGGCGGCTGGACCTCGTCGCCACGGCCACGACCGGCTCGCTGCTCGCGTCGCAGCTCGACCTGCAGATCCGGCGCGTGGCGAGCGGACCGCAGGGCGGCGACCTCGAGATCGGCGCGATGATCGTGCACGGCGACGTCGACGCGGTCGTGTTCTTCCGCGACCCGCTCACCGCGCACCCGCACGAGCCGGACATCCAGGCCGTGATGAAGGTGTGCGACGTGCACGATGTGCCGATCGCGACGAACCGCGCCTCGGCCGAGATCCTCCTCGACCGCGTCGACGAGCTGACCGGCTGACTCAGCCGGCGGCGATCAGCACGACGCCGGTGAGCGCGCCGACGACGCCGGCCATCTGGAGCGAGGTCAGGCGCTCGTGGAGCACGAACCGCGCGAGCAGCACCGTGGCCACCGGGTAGAGCGAGCCGAGCACCGACGTGAGGACGAGCAGGCCCCCGGCGTCGGCGGCGTACGCGAAGGCGAGGTTCCCTCCGTTGTCGATCAGCCCGACCGAGATCAGGCGCCCGGTCTCGACGGGCCGCATCCGCAAGGAGGGGCGGGTGACCAGGAACACGATGGCGAACAGCGTGATCGCGGTGACGCGCAGCATGAGCGGCCCCCACGTCGGATCGACGCGGCCGGCCTCGTCGAGGAGCAGGACCACCGTCCCGAGCGTGAACGCAACGACGAGCGCGAGGCCGAGGCCCGCGGTCGTGCGCTCGCCCCGGTCGTCTCGGGACGTGGCCGCGAGCGCGATCCCCGCGACGGCGAGCGCGACGCCGGCGAACTGGATCGCGCTCGGACGCTCGCCCCGCAGGAGCCCCCACACCAGCGGCACGACGCCCGAGAGCGCGGCGGTCGGGGCGACGATGCTCATCCGGCCGATGGCGAGCGCTCGGTAGAGCGCGGCCAGGCCGACGGCCCCGAGCACGCCGGCGGCGACGCCCAGGGCGACCGCGTCGGCGTCGCTCGGACCCTCGCCGCGCACGAGCGCGACGGTGCCGAGCAGCACCAGGCCGGCCGCCTGCGAGACGAGCGAGACGGTGACGAGCGGCAGCGTGCGCGCGGACACGCCGCCGAGGAAATCCGCCGTCCCCCAGGCCATGCCGGAGCCGAAGGCGAGGACGAGCGGCAGCATCGCCGGGAGGCTAGCGGCTGGTGCGTCCGGGCGACGGTCCCGGGGTCATCGGTGGGTACCGGCGAGGATCACGGGCATCCCCCGCCGGTCCCGGCCGGGCTCAGCGCTCGCGCGCGAGGGCGCGCGTGACGTCGAAGGCCTTGGGCATCGCGTCGAGCACGCGGGCTCCGTAGCGGGCCGCAGCTCGGGCGACCTCGGGCCGACCCTCGGGGTCCACGAGCGCCCAGACGCGGGCGCGCTGCGCCCGCCAGCCCTCCAGGTCGACCTCGTGTCGGCCGAGGCCCACCACGACGCCGACGACGCGGTCGTCGTCGTCCCCGGGCTTGCGCTCGAAGAACGGATGCGAGGAGGCGTGGACGCCGCACTCGCAGGCGGCATCGGGGACGCGGTGGACGTGCGCGTCCCCCTTCCATGCCCAGGTGTGCTCGCGGCGGCAGATCGCCTGCAGCGGCTCCGTGTACGGCCACCCGGTGCCCGTCGTGACCGAGCGGAGGATCGGGGCGCCGTGCTCGTCCGTGTCCAGGCGCCACTCGCGGTACCCGACGACCGGCAGCGGCGCCTGGGCCTCGGGGGCGTGCGTCGGCTCGCTCCGGACCAGGGTCAGCGACGGCTCCTGTGGGTACGTGACGTCCTCGTCGATCTCGCGGATCTGCATGCGCGTGCTCCTCCTTCGTCGTCGGTCGTGCCTCCGGCGCCCTCGGCGCATGAAGGGGCCACATGCTCTCATACAACCACCGGAACTACTTCATGGATTCCCAAAATCGTGAAGTGGCGCGGGCCCTGGAGCTGCGCGAGCTGGTGCTCCCCCGGCTCGAGGCGCTGCGGACCTCGGGAGACCCGACGGCCGAGGCCGAGTACCGACGCCTGTCGGCCGAGCTGTCGGACATCGAGCAGGTGACCAGGCACGCGATCCTCACCGACGAGCTCACGGGCGACCCGCAGCGGATCGAGGTGGGCGACGAGGTGAGCGTGCGGTTCCCGGACGGCAGCGTCGAGACCCTGCTGATCGTTCACCCGCTCGAGGCCACGCTGGACGCCTACCGCGTCTCGGCGGACGCGCCGCTCGCGAAGGCGCTGATCGGGCGGCGCGTCGGCGAGGAGGTGACCGTCGACGCCCCCGGGGGGCGGCTGCGGTGCACCGTCGAGGCCGCCCGGCTCCGGACCGGCGGCGGCAGGACCGTCGCGCGCCGAGCCAGGGGATGATCCGTCGGTCGGCGGCCGGCACCGGGGCGCCGGACGCGGAGCCTTCCGCCGTCGCGTACGGTGCGTCCATGACCACCGCCTCGACCGGCATCCCGGCGCTCGACCGGCTGGTCGGCGGCCTGCGGGTCGGCGACAACGTGCTGTGGCAGGTCGGCCACGGCACGAGCGCGGATCCGTTCGTCTCGGCGTTCGTCCAGGAGGCGGGCGACACCCCCGGCCTCGTCTACGTCAGCCTCCACGTGCCGCCGGCCGCGATCCTAGACCGGTTCGGCGACGCGTGGGACCCCGAACGGTTCCTGCTGGTCGACCTGTTCACGCACGGGGTAGGCGGCGGCGACCCCGCGTTCGTCGGGTCCCACCGGTCCGCCCGCGGCCGCGGCGTCCAGATCCGAACCGTCCGACACCCCGCCGACGCGGCGTCGACGCTCGGCGAGCTGGCCGAGATCGAGCACGAGCGCGGCCGCCGGACGCGGTACGTCTTCGACAGCCTCACCGGGATGGAGGCGCTGTGGGGGCGCGAGGAGGCGCTCGCGTGCTTCCTGCGCTCGTGCCCGCGGTTGTACGGGCTCGACACCGTCGCCTACTGGCTGGCGCAGACCGAGGCGCACGACCGCGGGTCGCTCTCGCGCCTGATCCACGTCACCCAGCTGGCGCTCGACCTGCGCGTCGAGGGCGGCGAGCCGCGGCTCAAGGTGCTGAAGGCCGCCGGCCGGCCGCCCGAGGTCCTGGGCCGCGACGTCGGCTACGCGTTCGAGGGCGGACGCATGCGGATCGTCGAGGAGCGCGTCGACGAGCGCGAGCGCGCCGGACGAGACATCCGGGCCCGGCGGATCGCCCGGGGGCTGTCCCAGGCCGAGCTCGCTCGCCGCCTGGGGATCTCGCCGAGCGCGCTGTCGCAGGCCGAGCGCGGGCGCGCGGCGCTGTCCGCCCGCACGCACGCCCGGGCGCGCGAGATCCTCGAGCCGCCGTCGCCGGTCGACCGGCCGAGCGCCGAGCGCCCGCCGTACGTCGTGAGCCGCCGGGGCGGGCGGCCCTCGCGCGCCCTCCGCCCCGGGCTCTCCTCCGAGCTCCTCCAGGAGACGGCCGACGGGGCGGCGTTCCACCTGCTCGAGTTCGCCCCCGGCGCGAGCGGCCGACTGCCGCCGTTCCCCACGAAGCACGAGGAGATCGCCGTGTTGATCGACGGCGTCCTCGAGCTCCGCGTCGGCCAGGCCACCGAGAGCCTGCAGGCGGGCGACGCGATCCGCCTGGCGAGCGAGCCCGTCGCCGCCTGGCGGAACCCGAGCGCCGAGCGCGCCCGGGCGATCTGGGCGATCCTGCCGTAGCGGTCCGCCGCACCCGGGCCGTGTCCACCTGGACGCGGGGTGCATGATGGAGACGGACCGATGCACGAGCTCGCAGGCCGTCCGACCGTCCTGTGGCACGCGCTCCCGGACGGGCGCGTGCGGTGCGACGTGTGCCCGCGGGCGTGCGCGCTCCACGAGGGTCAGCGCGGATTCTGCTTCGTCCGAGCGCGCGTCGGCGGCGAGGTCGTCCTCACGACGTACGGGCGCTCCAGCGGGTTCTGCGTCGACCCGATCGAGAAGAAGCCGCTGAACCACTTCCTGCCCGGGACCGCCGTGCTGTCGTTCGGGACGGCGGGCTGCAACCTGGGCTGCCGGTTCTGCCAGAACTGGGACATCTCGAAGTCGCGCGAGACCGACACGCTCGCCGACGCCGCGACCCCGGAGGCGATCGCCGAGGCGGCGGTGCGGACCGGTTGCCGGAGCGTCGCGTTCACCTACAACGATCCCGTGATCTTCCTCGAGTACGCGGTCGACGTGGCTGCCGCGTGCCGGGAGCGCGGGGTCCGGACCGTCGCGGTCACGGCCGGGTACGCGACGCGGCAGGGGCGCGAGGCCTTCCTGCCGCACGTGGACGCCGCGAACATCGACCTGAAGGCGTTCACCGAGGACGTCTACCGGCGAGTCTGCCTGGGCGCGCTCGCCCCGGTGCTCGAGACGATCGAGTACACGGTGCGCGAGACCTCGGTGTGGGTGGAGCTCACGACGCTCCTGATCCCGGGGTTGAACGACTCGGACGCCGAGATCGACGCGATGACGCGCTGGGCGGTCGAGCGCCTCGGCCCCGGCGTGCCGATGCATTTCACCGCCTTCCACCCGGACTGGAAGATGCGCGACCGACCGCCGACGCCGCCGTCCACGCTCTCGCGCGCCCGGGCGATCGCGACGGCGAACGGCGTCCGGTACGCGTACACCGGCAACGTCTCCGACGTCGAGGGGCAGAGCACGCGCTGCCCGTCGTGCGGCTCGCTCCTGATCGAGCGCGACGGGTACGACCTGGGCGCGTGGGCGCTCGACCCCGGCGGCCGATGCGCCGGCTGCGGCGAGGCGATCCCGGGTGTGTTCGAGGCCGAGCCGGGCGCGTGGGGCTCGCGCCGAGTGCCGGTGCGGATCGGGGTGGGCCGATGACCGCCGGACGCACGGCCACCGAGCGGCCGCCCGCCGTCGCCGGCGCGTTCTATCCCGCCGACCCCGACGAGCTGACCGCGGACGTCGACCGGCTGCTGGCCGGCGGCGCCCGGCCTGCCGAGGCCGCGGGCGATCCGCTCGCGCTCGTCGTCCCGCACGCCGGGTACGTGTACTCGGGTCCGGTGGCGGCGACGGCCTACGCGCTCCTGCGAGACCGCGCGATCGAGCGGGTGGCGCTGCTCGGTCCCGCCCACTTCGTGCCGCTCGCCGGCGCCGCGGTCACGGCGGCCGACGGCTGGCGCACGCCGCTCGGGGTCGTCCCGATCGACCCGGGGCTCCGCGAGACCGCCGTGGCCGCGGGGGCCGTGGTGGACGATCGGGCGCACGACCCCGAGCACGCGGTCGAGGTCCAGCTGCCGTTCCTCCAGCGGGTCCTCGGAACCGGATTCCGGGCGCTGCCGGTCGCCGTCGGGGTCGCCGAGCCCGAGGCCGTCGCCGACTTGATCGCGGCGCTCGTGCCCGACGCGCTCGTCGTCGTCAGCACCGACCTCAGCCACTACCTGGACCACGCGACCGCGAAGGCGCTCGACCGGCGCACGGCCGACGCCGTCCTGGTGCGCGAGCCGGAGCGGATCGGCCGGGACGACGCGTGCGGCTCGTTCGCGCTGCGGGGCGTCGTCGAGCTCGCGCGGCGCGACGATCTCCTCGTGCGGCTGCTCGACCTGCGGACCTCGGCCGACACGGCAGGCGATCCGTGGCGGGTCGTCGGGTACGGGGCGTTCGCCGTCGAGCGCAGAAGCTGACCGAGCGTGTCAGGCGGCGGGACGGAGCGTCTGCGCGATCGTCGCGATCTGCGAGGGACCGATCCCGCAGCAGCCGCCGATCAGCCGGGCGCCGGCGTCGCGCCAATCGGCCGGGCGGAGCGGCGCTCGGGCGTCCTGCCGCGGTGGGTCGACCCAGCCCTTGCGGACGGCGTCCCAGAACGCCCCGCGGTTCGGGTAGGCGACGACCGGCTTGGCCGTCGCCGCGGCGGCGATCCGCACCAGGCCCTCGGCGTGCGTGGGGGCGGTGCAGTTCATGCCGACGGCGACGACGCTCGGCGCGGCCTCCGCCACGCCGACCGCCTCCTCGAACGGCGTGCCGTCGCAGATCTGCGCGGCGTTGCGGCAGCTGAACGAGACCCACGCCGGGACCTCGGGGACCCGCTCGAGCGCTCGGACGAGCGCCCGCGCCTCGACGATCGAGGGGATCGTCTCGCACGCGAGGACGTCGGGCCCGGCCGCCGCCAGCGCCTCCAGACGCGGGAGGTGGAACTCGACCAGTTCGTCCTCGTCCCGGTCGTAGTCGCCGGTGAACTCGGCGCCGTTGCCGAGAACCGCGCCGTACGGGCCGACCGAGGCGGCGACGACCGGGAACGGCCGCCCGTTCGGATCGCGCCCGTGCCACCACCCGGCGCGCGCCTCCTGCGCGACCTCGACGCTGCGCCGCAGGAGGCTGTCGGCGGTGTCGCGGTCGAAGCCGCGGCTCGCGAACCCCTGGAAGCTGGCCTGGAAGCTGGCCGAGATCGCCACGTCGGCGCCGGCCTCGAAGTACGCGGTGTGGACCTCGCGGATCCGGTCGGGATCCTCGACGAGCACCTTCGCCGACCACAGCGGGTCGCGGAGGTCGGCGCCCCGGGCCTCGAGCTCGGTCCCCAGGCCGCCGTCGAGGATCACGGCGCCGTGGCGCTCGAGGATCGGGGCGAAGGGGTCGCCGGTCACGGCGCCCAGGGTACCCTCGGGACGTGACCGTGTACGACCTGGACCTCGACGGGCTGACCGAGCGCCTGACCTCGTGGGGCGAGCCGCCGTTCCGCGCCCGGCAGGTCTACGCGCAGCTCTGGCGGCGCAGCGCGACGTACGAGGAGATGACGGACGTCTCGCCGCGCCTGCGGCAGCGCCTGGAGGCCGAGCTGCCGCTCGAGGTGGAGCTGCTCGACGAGCGCACGGCGGACCGCGGCGCGACGCGGAAGGTCCTGCTGCGCCTCGGGGGTCGGCACGTGATCGAGACCGTGCTGATGGGCTACCGCGACCGCGTCACCGCGTGCGTCTCGTCGCAGTCGGGCTGCGCGATGGGCTGCTCGTTCTGCGCGACCGGTCAGATGGGGCTGCTGAACAACCTCTCGGCGGGCGAGATCGCGGCGCAGGTCGTGTGGGCGAGGCGGGCGGCGTCGCACCTGCCCCCGTCCACGCCACGGCGCATCACGAACGTCGTGTTCATGGGGATGGGGGAGCCGTTCGCGAACGAGCGACCGGTCCTTGGCGCGCTCACGCGGCTCACGGATCCGCGGGGGATGCGTCTCGGGGCGCGTCACATCACGATCTCGACGGTCGGCGTCGTGCCGGGCATCCGGCGCTTGCCCGACGCGAACGACCAGGTGCGTCTGGCGGTCAGTCTCCACGCGGCCGACGACGAGCTGCGGAACGAGCTCGTGCCGGCGAACCGCCTGTGGCCGCTCGACACGCTGGTCGAGGCGATCGGCGGGTGGCGCGAGCGTACCCACCACCGCCCCTCGATCGAGTGGGCGATGATCGACGGCGTGAACGACTCCGATGACCAGGCGCGCAGGCTCGCGCCGATCGCCTTCGGGCTGCACGCGCACGTGAACCTGATCCCGCTGAACCCCACGCCCGGCTCGCCGTCTCGGCCGAGCCCGCCCGCGCGGATCCGCGCGTTCGTCGAGGTCCTCGAGCGGGCGCACGTGAACGTCACGGTCCGCGACACGCGCGGGCGCGGCATCGAGGCCGCGTGCGGCCAGCTCCGATGGGAGCACGACCGGGCCGCGGCCGTCTGACCGCCGGTCCGCGCGCCGCGACCTGCGGGGTGGCTGCCCGTCGGCGTCGGGGCTACGCTGGCAGAGACGTCGAGTCCGGGAGGTCGCATGAAGAAGCTGCTGTTCCTGCTGGTGCTGATCGCCGGCATCGCCGCGGTCGTCGCGTTCGTCCGCTCGCGCTCGGAGGGCTCGTTCGACGAGTCGTGGGACACGTTCGCCGACCGCCTGCCGAGCCGGGTCCGCGACTTCCGGAAGTCGGCCGCATAGGCGCTGCGGGCTCGACCTCGAGGGCTCGCGCGCTCGCGCGGGCCCTCTCCGTTGGGCTGCTCGTCACCGCGTGCACGCGCGGGACGGCGCCGCCCGCCGACCGTGAGCGCGCGGAAGCGTCGCCGCCGGGTCCGACGCCCTCGGCGAGCGCGGCGCCGGTCGCACCCTCGGACGGGGGCGGCGATCCCGCAGGCGATCCCGTCCCGACGGTTCCCGAGCCCGATGAACGGATCCCCAGGGACCCCCGCGCCCTGGCCGAGCGCCTCACCGCCCAGCTCCGGGCGCTCGACGCCGCGATCCGAACCTGGCGCCGCGACGGCGAGGTCGGCGTCTGGCCGCCGCCGAGCGAGGTGGAGCTCCGCACGCTCTACGTCCAGCGTGCGATCCGCACGATGGGCCACGCCCCGCATCTCGCGCGACGGACGGTCGAGCGGCTCCCGCGGGCGTGGCGCTTCGAGGTCCGCGCGAACGTCTCGGCGACCGTGGCCCT
>DASTPT010000012.1:0-62186 GCA_035762085.1 Actinomycetota bacterium
GGCCGATGCGAGCGATGGCCGTCACGGCCTACGGGGAACCGCTGGTCCGGATGGACCTCCCCGAGCCCGCGGTGCCTCATGGCTCGGCGCTCCTCGAGGTTCTGACGTGCGGCGTGTGCTTCAGCGACGTGAAGACCTCGCGGGGCCACATGCCGTACAGCGACTCGCTCACGCTCCCTCACGTCCCGGGTCACGAGATCTACGGGCGCGTCCTTCGCACCTCCCCGGCCGGACTGCTCCCCGAGGGCACGGTCGGGACGGTCTTCCATTACTGGCCGTGCGGGCGATGCGCCGCGTGCCGCCGCGGCGACGAAACGCTCTGCTCGGAGATGGTCGCGTGGACCGGCTTCACCCACCCGGGCGGGTTCGTCGAACGGATCGCGGTGCCCGTCGACCGGTTGGTCGCGGTGCCGCCCTCGATCGACCCGGTCCACGCCGCGCCGATGTCCTGCGCGCTCGGCACGGCCTACCGCTCGGTGATCGTGCGGGGCGGCGTTCGGCCCGGCGTGACCGTCGCGGTCGTGGGGCTCGGCGGCGTAGGGATCCACGCCGCGCAGATCGCGAGGGCGACCGGCGCCCGGGTCCTCGGGTTCGAGGTGCACGAGCCGACGCTCGATGTCGCCCGGGACCTGGGGCTCGACGCCCGGCCGTCGGCGGACAGCGAGGAGGCGGTCCGGGACCTCGCGCCCGAGGGGGTCGACGTGGTCGTCGACACGGTCGGCCACGCCGAGACCCTGGCGCTCGCCGACCGGCTCGTGCGCACCGGCGGCCGGATCGTGGGCGTGGGCTACAACCCCGCCTCTGCCCTCGGCATCCTGACCCCGCGATGGGTCCTCGGCGAGCTGGAGCTGGTGGGCTCGCGCTACGCGCATCGTGACGACCTGGAGCGCGCCGTCGCGATGGTCGCCGACGGGCACGTCCAGACGGTGGTCGGACTCGTCCGTCCGCTCGAGGAGGTGAACGAGGTCTTCGCCGCGCTCGAGTCGGGTGAGGTGGTCGGACGCGCCGTGCTCGACGTCGCCGGCATCGCCGAGGCGGCCGGCTGAACGCATGGGATCGCCTCCCGAGGCGGCCCCGATACATCCGATATCGTGTACGAACGACCGCGAGGAGGACGCACCCGTGGCTCGCAGACCCGCGACGCTCGACCGCGACACCACCGCGAACGTCGTCGCCGAGCGTCTCCGCGACGAGATCCAGGACGGCTCGCTCGAGCCGGGGACGCGCCTGCGCCAGAACGAGATCGCTCGGCGGTTCGGCGTCAGCACCACCCCCGTGCGCGAGGCCTTCGCCCAATTGCAGGCCGAGGGTCTGGTCCGGATCGACCCGCACCGTGGCGCCGTCGTGTTCCGCCCCACCGCCGAGGACCTGCTCGAGTTCTACGAGATCCGCGAGGCCCTGGAGTCGCTCGCCGTCGAGCGCACGATCCCGCGTCTGCAGCCCGAGATGGTGAAGGACCTCTCCGGGCTGATCGACAAGATGCAGCGCACGACCGACCCGCGGAAGTGGCTGCGCCTTAACGACGAGTTCCACCTGCGCCTGTACTCGCCGGCCGGGATGCCTCGGCTCGTGGCGCTGATCGAGAACCTCCGCGACGCCTCGACGCCGTACATCTACATGTTCGTGGCCTCCCGCCCCCCGGGCGACCGGGCGAACGACGAGCACCGCGCGATCCTCGACGCCTGCGTGGCGGGCGACGCCGCGGCGGCGCAGGCCGCGATCCACGAGCACCTGCGGAGCGCGGCGCGGGACCTCGTGCGCTTCCTGGAGCCGCCGTCGGACGGCGACGGGGCCGGCACCGCGGGGCGCTGACCCGCACGACGCGATGCGGACCGACGGCGCCGTCGTCCTCAGCGGCGTCGTGGTGCGCCTGGGCGGGCGTCGCGTGCTCGGACCCCTCGACCTGGACGTGGGCGCCGGCGAGCGGTGGGTGCTCCTCGGGCCGAACGGCAGCGGCAAGACGACGCTGCTCGGCGTGGCGGGCGGCCGGCGTCAGCCCTCGGCGGGGACAGCGCGCGTGCTCGGCGTCACGTTCGGACGCGGCGATGTCCGGGTACTCCATCCTCGGATCGGCCACGCGAGCCACACGCTGACCGAGATGATGCCGGCGCACGTGTCGGTGCTCGACGTCGTCCTGACCGGGAAACGGTCAGCTCTCGTGACGTGGTTCGAGCCGTTCGACGACGTCGACCGGGCGCACGCGCTCGAGCGCCTTCGCGAGGTGGGTGCTGAAAGCCTTGCGGGGCAGCCACTCTCGGCGTGCAGCCAGGGTGAACGACAGCGCGTGCTCCTGGCGCGGGCGCTCTTCTCGCGACCGGAGCTGCTGATCCTGGACGAGCCGGCCGCCGGGCTCGACCTGCCGGCCCGCGAGCGGCTGATCGAGGCTCTCGAGACCGCGTCCGCTCGCGCCGACGCGCCGACGATGCTGCTCGCGACCCACCACCTCGAGGAGGTGCCGTCGTCCGCGTCGCACGCGGCCCTGCTCCGCGAGGGCCGGCTCCTGGCGGCCGGGCCGGTCGACGAGGTCCTCACCGACGAGCGGCTTCGCGCGTGCTTCGACCTGGACGTCGAGGTCGGCCGGCGGAACGGCCGGTGGTGGGCGGTCGCGCGACGTTGAGCGGACCCGGCTCAGCCGCGGGCGGCGAGCGCCTCGGCGTTCACGGCGTAGGGCGGCATCTCGCCGCGCAGCGCCGCGAGGACCTGCTCGGCGGCCTTGCGCTGCTGCTCGGCCATCGACTCCTCGCTGTAGAAGGCCGTGTGCGGGGTGAGGATGACGTCCGGTCGCCGCAGCAGCGGATCGCCAGGGTCCGGCGGCTCGCGTTCGAGCACGTCGAGGGCCACACCGCCCAGCCGGCCGGCCTCGAGCGCCGCGCGCACGGCGTCCAGGTCGACGAGCGGGCCACGCGAGGTGTTCACGAGCACCGCCCCCGGCCGCATCGCGGCCAGCTCGGCCGCGCCGATCAGATGCCGGCTCTCCTCCGTGAGCGGAGCGTGGATCGAAACCACGTCCGAGGCCGCGAGCAGGCTCGACAGGTCGGTCGGCTCGGCCCCGGCGGCGCGGATCGCGTCGTGGGGAACGTACGGGTCGGTCGAGAGCACGCGGAGGCCGATCGGCATCGCCTTCTCGGCCAGGCGGCGGGCGATCCGGCCGAAGCCGACGAGCCCCAGCGTTCGGCCGCGGAGCCGGTGTAGCGGCCGCGCCATCATCGGATCCCACGATCCCGAGCGCACGCTGCGATCCAGCCGCACGATCCCCCGGCCGAGCGCGAGGATCAGCGCGAGCGCGTGATCGGAGACCTCGTCGATGCAGTAGTCGGGGACGTTGGTGACGATCACCCCGTGCTCGGTCGCGGCCGGGATGTCGATCGTGTCCAGGCCGATGCCGTACCGGGCGACGATCCGGCACGAGCGCATCGCGCGGATCGCCTCGGCCGGGACGGGCGCGTAGCAGTTCAGGACCGCGTCGGCGTCGGAGACGGCCGCCGCGACCTCCGCCGCGGTGCCCAGGTTGCGGTCGTAGCGGAGCTCGTGGCCGGCCGCGCCGAGGAGCGCGCGCTCCTGCTCCAGGTCCGCGAAGACGTGATCGGTGACGACGACGATCCCCATGCGGACCTCCTCACCCGTCGAGCCGCAGCAGCCGCGCCGCGTTCCCGCCGAGGACCAGCGCCCGGTCCTCCTCGTCGAGCCCATCCACCTTCATCACCAGGCCGACGGGGTCGGTGACGCCCATGTCGTACGGGTAGTCGCTCCCGAGCAGGACGTGATCCGCCCCGTACCGCGTGACGAGGAGCCCGATGTCCTCGGGCGCGAACACCATCGTGTCGAAGTAGAGCTGGCGCAGGTACGTCGTGGGCGGGCGCGAGATGTGCTCGCGGCAGTCGTCCCGCGCGTGGTAGGCGTGGTCGAACCGCGCCGCGTAGAACGGCAGGTACCCGCCGCCGTGAACGACGCAGACCTTCAGGCCGTCGTGCCGTTCGAGCACGCCGCCGAAGATCAGGCGCGCGAGCGAGACCGTGGAGTCGAGCGGCATCCCGACCGTGTTGATCAGGTAGTAGTCGGACAGCCGCTCCCCGTGGGTGAACCCGTTCGGGTGCATCACGATCAGGACATCCAGTTCGCGAGCAAGAGTGAAGAACGGCTCGAACCGCGGGTCGTCGAAGTCCAGCCCGTTCACGCTGGTGCAGATCTCGATCCCGTGGAACCCGAGCTCGTGCACGATGCGCTCGAGTTCGACGAGCGACGCGTCGACGTCCTGCATCGGGAGCGTCCCGAGCCCGACGAAGCGATCCGGGTGCGCGTCCACGATCCTCGCGAGGTTGTCGTTCTGCATCCGCGAGAGCCTGGCCCCGAGGTCGGGCTCGGTCCAGTAGTAGTACTGGGGCGGCGCGACCGAGATCGCCTGGAGGTCCACGGCCATGCGGTCCATGTCCCGCAGGCGCTCCTCGGGCAGCGAGAGCTTCGGGACGATCTCGGCGAAGTGCCGTCGGTTGTAGGCGTCGCTCGAGGGCCCCGAGAACTTGAAGAAGGGGTCCTTCTCGGGCGAGAAGAGCGGGCGGGCCAACTCCTCGCTCTCGAGCGACATCACGTGGCAGTGGATGTCGATCGTCCGCATCACGCGCCCATCCTTCCCGCCGACGGCGGCCGCACCTCGAGCTCCGAGACCACGCCCGCGTCGCCGTCGACCGCCGCGAGCGCGCCGTCCGTCGCGGGCTCCACGCCGAGCACCGTCGGCACGCCGAGCGAGCGTGCGACCTCGAACAGGTGCGCCCCGGGGTTCCCGGTGCAGACCGCGAGCCCCGCCGCCCCCCACAGCAGGGGGGCCACGTGGGGCACCGGTGCACGGACGGCGAGCACGGCGCGCGGCCCCGGACGCGAGCCCGCCGCGCCGGACCCGAGCACGTGGAGACGGCCGGCGCCGACCCCCGGCACGACCGGCGTGCCGAGCAGCGCGCGCCCGTTCCCCGCGACGACGTCGGCGACGAACGGCTCCCACCGACCGGGGCCGAGGCGCTCCGGCGGGACCGTGCCCGTCCGGACGGTCCGCTCGAGTTCCTCGAGCGTGAGTCGCCACACGAGCCCGGCGCGGGACAACGCCCCGGCGTCCCCGAGCGCGCGGCCCAGACCCTCGGCCAGGCCGAGGACCCGCATCGCGAGCGCGGGGTCGACGGGCTCGAGCCGCTCGAGCCGTCGGAGCGCCTCGTGCGGCGCCGGCCCGAGGACGGCGCGCAGGACCTCGGTCGCGCGGCGCTCCGCCGTGGCCGCGTCCGATCTCCAGGCCGCCGCCGTGATCTCTCCCGCCCCGGCGCACAGCGCCGCCAGGGCGGCCGAGGGGTCACCGACGCGGATCCGCGGCGCGCGGGGCAGCGCCGCGGACCCGGCGACCCACGGGAGGACCAGCCGGTCGGCGAGCGGGCCGGGGAACCGCGAGGCGGCGGCGGCGAGCCGCTCGGCGATCACAGGGAGAGGGTGGGTGCGCCGCCGAGCCGTGCGCGCGTGCTGCGCGGCCGGCACCTCCACCGCCTCGCGGACCTGCAGGAGCACCACCCGGTCTCGGACCGCACCCCACTCGACCGAGCCGCGACCGGTCGCGTCCCGCGCCCGACGCGCCAGCTCGGCCACCGCGCGCAGGAGGCCCTCGGCGAGCACGCCGGACGCGCCGTCGACGCGACCGTCGGACCGGACCCTGACGGCGACGCCCTCGGCGCGGCCGGCCACGACCGCCGACGGCGGCCCGGCGGCCCCCGTCACCCGGACCGAGCCGTCGGCCATCGCCGCGGCCGTGCCGCCCCGGTCGAACGCGATCCACGGCTGCAGGAGCGCCCCGAGCGCTCGGCCGGCCGGCGCCACGCCGAGCGCCTCCCCGCGGTCGAGCACGTCGCGCGAGAACGCCGAGGCCCAGCATCCGAGCACGGCGGCCCGCAGGTCGTCCGGCACGACGTCCGTGTACGAGGCGAACGCCCCGGACCACCGCGCGTCGGCCTCGAGCGCCGACGACGAGCGGACGATCAGGCGGGACCCGAGGTCCGCGGCCGCCGCGAGCAGCTCACGCTCGAGCCCCGGGGGCAGCGACGAACCGCACACGTGCAGCACCGCAGCCGACCGCCCGGACCGCGCGAGCGCGGCCGCGCCGGCCGAGAGCGTCCCCTCGGCCTCGGCGGCCGGGACGACCCACCCCGGGAGCGCGGGCAGGCCGGCTCGGCGCGCCGCGGCGAGCCCCGCGGCCTTGTCGCCGACCGCCTCGAGGTCGAGCGCGCGGTCGTCGTCGAGCGGGAGGAGGCGCTCCACCGTCGTCAGTCGACCACCGTGATCTCGTCGATCGGAAACGAGGTGATCAGCTCGTGCCCGGTGTCGGTCACGACCAGCATCTCCTCGAGCCGAACGCCGAAGTCGTGCACCTTGCCGTGCTGCGTCTCGAGCGCGAACACCATGCCGGGCTTGATCTCGACGGGGTGGTCGAGCGACCAGATCCGCGAGATCACGGGCTGGTCGTACTGCGCCAGCCCGAGGCCGTGACCCCACAGGTTCGCGGCCGCCTGATCCTCGTCCTCGTACCCCCACGTCTCCATGGCGGAGGGCCACTTCGAGGCGATGTCGCGCGTCGTGACGCCGGGCTCCACCGCGTCGATCGAGTCGCGGAGCCACGTCAGCGCGGTGTCGTAGTACGACCGCATCTCGTCCGTGGGCTTCCCGCCCACGCAGTACGTCCGGTACACGCACGACTTGAACCCGTTCCACGTGAGCGCGGCGACGTCGATGATCACCAGCTCCCCCGGCCGGATGATGCGATCGGAGAAGTTCCGCCAGTTCGGCCACGCGTTCGGCCCCGACGAGACGATCACGTCCTCGACGTCCTCGACGCCGGGGAAGCCGTAGAGGTACTCGAACCCGAACGCCGCGACCTGGTTCTCGGTCAGGCCGGGCTTGAGGAACCGCGACATCTCGTAGTGGAGCGCGTCGCAGATCGCGCCGACGATCCGCAGCCCGTTCTGCTCGTCGGGGCTCTTCACAGCGCGCGCCTCCATCATCGGCGTCATCCCGTCCGTCCACGTGATGCCCGCGCGCTCGAAGGCCCGCATCATGTTGATGTCGATGAAGTCGACGCCGAGCGGCTGATCCTTCACGCCGGCGTCCTCGAGGTCGTTCAGCAGGG
This sequence comes from Actinomycetota bacterium, assembly GCA_035762085.1. Taxonomy (GTDB): domain Bacteria; phylum Actinomycetota; class UBA4738; order UBA4738; family HRBIN12; genus HRBIN12. Next base: position 7,151 of record DASTPT010000012.1, read on the forward strand.
CGGTCGTGAACTTGTCGACCTGCATCTCGGACGCCGCGCCGGCCGCGCCCTTGATCCAGGCGAACGAGTGCCGCACGTTCTGTGGCGGGATCCACGGCGAGTTCTTCAGGATGTGGATCCCGATGTCACCCTGCTCGTACAGGATCGGCTCCTTGCCCTCGCACAGGACCGCGTAGCGCAGGCCGGGCTTCAGGCGGTTCCACCCGGGCGTGAGCGTGGAGGTGACGTACCGCGCGTTCTCGTCGTACATCAGCAGCATCGCGCCGAGGCCGTGGCGCTTCATCGCCTCCCGCGCGCGGGCGAGCCTCCACTCGCGGACCGCCGCCCAGTCGATCCCGATCTTCCACTCGAGGTTCGCGAACCCGAACGTCTCCTTCATGCGGTCGCCTCCACGTCGCCGATGACCTGCTCCACGATCTGGAGGAACGCGTCGTCGTCGAGCAGACGCTTGTCCCCGAGCGACCGCGCCTTCACCTCGTCGAGGATCGACTGCAGCTGCTCCGGGGTGGCCGTCAGGTCGAAGCGCTCGAGCCACGCGACGACCGAGTCCAGCCCCGAGCCCTTGCCGAGCACCAGCTGCGGCGGCGGCTGGCCGACGAGCTCGGGTCGGTACGGGAAGGACTCCGTCAGCTGGTCGCCGACGTTGCGGACCCAGGTGCTGATGATCCCGGACTCCACGTGGTACAGGCGTTCGCCGACCACCGGCCGGTTCGATGGCTGCTGCACGCCGGCCAGCCCCATCACCAGCCGCGAGAGATCGTGGAACCGCTCGGTCCGGATGCCGGTGTCGACGCCGTACATCGTGAGGAGCGCGAGCACGGTCTCCTCCATCGGGGTGTTGCCGGCACGTTCGCCGATCCCCGTGACGGTCGTCTGGATCACGCCCACGCCCTCGGACACCGCGAGCAGGGTGTTGGCGACGCCGAGGCCGAAGTCCATGTGGAAGTGCGTCTCGAGGGGCACGCCGAGGGTCTCGCGCGTGTACTTCACGAACAGCTGCACGCCGTGCGGCGAGAGCACGCCGAACGTGTCGACGAGCCCGACCGCGTCGACGTGGCCGTCGGTCGCCACGCGCTCGATCAGGCCGAGGTAGTCCGCCAGGCCGGCGCGCGTCGCGTCGATCGGGAAGAACGACACGTGCAGGCCGAGCTCCTGAGCGAGGCTCGTGGCCTCGATCGACGCGTCGATCGCGCGCTCGACCGGCCATCGGTATGCCTGTTCGATCAGATGGTGGCTCGAGGGGATCTCCATCACGACCCCCTCGACGCCGCAGTCGGCCGCGCGCTTCACGTCGTCCACCATGCAGCGGGAGAAGGCGTAGATCTTCGACGGCAGCCCCATGCGGACCATCTCGCGGATCGCGGCCTCGTCGTCGGGGGACACGGCAGGCAGCCCGCCCTCGATGCGATGCACGCCGGCCTCGGCCAGCGCTTCGGCGATCCGCAGCTTGTCGTCCTTCGTGAACACGATCCCGGCCTGCTGCTCGCCGTCGCGCAGGGTGACGTCGTGCACCTGCACCGTCGCCGGGATCTCCAGGTGGTCCCGGACCTCGGACAGGAAGTTCCACGGGCTGGTGAACCACCGGTCGGTGTGCCAGGGCTCGTCGACCATGCGCTGCTCACCCCTCTCCGGTCTAACGCCCTGTGTATAACACATAATGCACAACCTGCGCCTCCCGCGGTCGCGGGTGGAGCCCGGGGGTCACGACGAGGGGAAGCTCTGGTCCCCCGGCTCGAACAGTCCGAAGGCCACCTCGGGATCGCCCGGCCGGAAGGTCCCCGTCTGCTGGACCCGGTCCCCCACGTCGCGGGTCCGCGCGAGCGTGCGACGGCCGAGCTCGAGCTGGACCGGCTCCCACGCCACGAGCGCGCTCGGCACATCCCCGTCGGTCCGCGCGAGCGCGGCGGCGAGCGTCCTCGCGTCCTCGGCGGCCTTGGCCGTGCCGGCGGCGATGTGCGGCCGAAGCGCGAAGGCGGCGTCACCGACCAGGCAGACGCGGCCGACGGCCATCCTCGGCACGGCGATGTCGACGACCACCTGGACGAAGGGCTCGGCCGACGCGCCGACCGCCTCGGCGAACGGCGCCGGAAGCTCCCCGGCCGCGGCCCGGCGGAGCCGGTCGATGTGCGGTGCCCGCACCTGCCCCGCCGCGAGCGACGTGTCGTGGGGCACGCCGGCGCCGTCCGTCAGCAGGTCGTCGAGGGTCGGACCCTCGGGAACGTTCCGGTACCACACCCAGTTCAGGTGGCGACGATCCCCGGCGTCGGCCGCGGGGATCGCGTAGCTCAGCGCGTGCGTCCGGTCGCCGACGAAGTACGTGAGCGCGCCGAGCAACGCGCCGGCCGACGCCGGGAGCGCCGCCTCGTCCATCGTCCCGCGCCACGCGACGTACCCCGCGTACGCCGGCGCGACTTCGGGGAACAGCCAGCCGCGGACGCTCGAGTGGATGCCGTCGGCGCCGACGACCAGATCGAAGCGCTCGACGCGGCCGTCGGCGATCCGCATCGTCACGCCGTCGGCGTCCTGATCGAGGCCGACGCACCCGGACCTCAGGTGGTAGCGCTCGGGCTCGAGGAACCGCACGAGCGCCGCGTGGAGCGTCGCGTAGGACGTGAACCGGTAGAAGATGGGCTCCTCCAGGAGCACGTCGCCCTCGCGCGTGAGGTACCGGAGCACCCTGGCCGAGGAGCTCACGCGGTCGAGGTCGAGGAGCCGATGCTCCTCGAAGAACCGCGTCGTCACCGGGTGCAGGACGATGCCGGCGCCACGGCTGCGCAGCTGCTCCGGCGAGCGCTCGAACACGCGGACGTCACATCCGACGTCGCGGAGCTGGAGGGCGGTGATCGCTCCCCCGAGGGAGCCGCCGACGATCCCCACACGCAGGCCGGTCCCGCCCGCCACCGTCTCAGTGCTTCAGCTCGACCGTCACGAAGCGAAGGGTCGTGGACCCGACGTTCTCGAGGTCGTGGATCAGGACGTCCTCGGCCGAGTGCACCAGGTACTTCGTCTCACCGAGCGCGTAGTCGCGAACGACGAAGGTGCCGTCCGGGAACCGCTGCAGCCCACGGCCGGGCTCGACCACCGTCCAGAAGTAGGTCGTGTCGTGCGCGTGGAAGGGACCGCGCTCCCCCGGATCCAGTCGGACCTCGAACACCCGCACGTGGTCGTTCTCGAACCACAGCGACGTGCCGAGCTGACGGTTCCGTCGCGCCCGCTCGAGCTCCTCCCGGAACTCCGGAGGGTCGAACGCGCCGCGCTCCTCCACCTCAGATCTCCCCGCCGGGCGAACCCGGGTAGCGGTGTTGCGCCGACCGCCCGCGGAACGATCCGAAGACCACGCAGCCCTCGGGGTACTCGAAGGGGCCGTGCGGGACGTCCGCCGCCGCCCACAGGTAGTCGCCGGGACGCTGGTGCTCGCCGCGGACGATCTGCAGGCCCTCGAGCACGAGGATCGCGTGCGTGCTGTGGTGGGCGTGCTCGGGCTCGACGTAGCCGGGGGGGAACTTGATCAGCATGTCGGTCTGCTGCTGCTCGGGGTCGGTGAAGTAGACCTTCACCTGGACCCCGTTGCGGAGCGTGAGGATATCGACGTCGTCCCGCCACTCGAGATCCCATCGGTGGGCGGTGTGGAAGGTGGTCATCGGCACGCTCCTCGGTGGCTGGACCCCCGCGGATCGTACATAAGATGTGATCCGTGAGCAGACGGGTTGTGGATCTCAGCGTGGTCGTGGACCGCTCGACGCTCGGCCCGCCGGCCGCGGGGAGCCCACCGGTCCTGCTCGAGACCATCCGCAAGGGCCCCGGTCACTGGCAGTCGAGCCGCGTGGCCATGCTGCTCCACACCGGCTCGCACGTGGATTCCCCCCTCCACGTCGTCGCGGACGGCGCCACGATCGCGGGGGTCTCGATCGACCGGATCGTCGGGGACGCCGTCGTCGTCCACGTCCGCGACGTGGAGCCGCGGGAGGCGATCGACGCCGAGCGCCTGGCGGCCGCGGGCGCCGAGCCGCGCCCCGGCGAGATCCTGGTGGTGCGCACGGATTGGACCGACCGAACCTGGGGCACCTTCCCCGACTACTACACCCGCTCTCCGTACCTCACGATCGACGGCGCTCGCTGGCTCGCCGACCGCGAGCCGAGCGCCGTGGTCGTCGACTTCTTCGAGGAGGAGTGCGCGGTCTCGGCCGACTTCACGTCCGAGGACTTCGTCGTGCACCGCGAGCTGCTCGGGCGCGGCATCCCGATCGTCGAGCAGGCCACGAACCTGGGCGCCATCGGGGCGGATCGCTTCCTGCTGGCGGCGCCGTTCTTCCTCGTCGAGGGCGTGGAGGCGGCGCCCTGCCGGATCCTCGCGCTCCTCGACGGCTGACGTGTACCCCCGCACGCGGACGGGGTACCGCCAGCCCTGTCTCGAGTGGAAGGGAGCGATGCCGATGCACAACCGAGACCGGACCATCGTGGTGGCGGCGACCGCGCTCGTGACCGTTGCCGCGCCCGTGCTCACCGCGTCCGGTGAGCCGACGCCCCTCCGACCGGCGTGCACCATCGCCGGCACGAACGGTGACGACCGCATCCGGGAACCGGCGGTCCGGACGTCATCTGTACCCGTGGCGGCGACGACACCGTGTTCGGGCGGGGCGGGGACGACATCCTCGTGCTCGGGCGGGGCACCGACTTCTTCAGTGGCGGTCGCGGTGACGACCGCGTGTACGGCGGCCCCGGTCCCGACCACGGCGGGGGCGGACGGGGCGACGACCGCATCCTCCTCCAGGGGGGCGCGGACCTGATCGTCTCCGAGGACGGCGGGGTCGACCTGTTGACCGGTGGGCGCGGGAACGACTCCTGTCTCTCGGCCGCCGACGGTCGGGGCAACGACCGCGTTCGAGGCGGCCCCGGAACGGACACGTTCAACGCCGACGCCGGCGACGTGGTGACCTCGGTCGAGGTCGGCCCCACCGCCTGCGAGGGCGACTAGTCGGACCGCCCGACGTCGCGCCGTCGTCTGCTAGGCGGGCGCCGGCGCGACGTTGTGGTTGACCCGGAACACGTTCTCCGGGTCGTACCGCCGCTTCAGCCGGGCCAGGCGCTCGAGGTTCGCACCGTACGCCGCCTGCACCTGCGCGTCGCGCTCGTCCAGGAAGCCCGGGAAGTTGAGGTACGTCCCCCCGGTCGAGAAGGGCCGTAGGTCCTCCACGCACCCGCGCGCCCACGCGACGTTCGCATCGTCGTCGTCGGCGCGCTCCCAGTTGGCCTCGACCCCGATCAGGATCGGGGCGCTGCGGTCGCCGTAGGCCGTCGCGTCGGGTGCGACCGCGGCCATCTCGCCGCCCTGGAACCAGATGTCGATCGTCGACAGGTCGGAGGGCGCAACGTCGGCGCGGCCCATCATGACCCCGATCGCGTCCCCGGACAGGCCGGTCAGCTCGATCGACTTCCAGTAGTACCGGAGCCCTACGGGGTAGTCCTCGTCGAGGACCTTCTGCGCGTCCACGTAGGGCACCGCGTCGCTAAGGTCGACGATCGGCCGACCGAGTTCCCGGAGCGGCCGGAGGGCACGCTCGCCCTCCGCGGGGCCGTCCGGGTGGACGCACAGGACGGCCACGAACGGTCGGCCGTACGCGTCGGGGGGGAACGCCTCCGCCTCGGGCACGCGACCGATGAACGCGAGAGGCGCCACGCTGTCCGGCGCCGAGAGGCTGAACGCGCCGACGCCATCGAGGACCTCGACGCTGTGCTCGGAGGGGTACAGGACGAAGCACAGGAACACGTCGGGTCCCACGGGATGCGCTCGGAACGTGAACGACGTGACGACGCCGAAGTTGCCGCCGCCGCCGCGGAGACCCCACAGGAGCTCGTCGGCGGCCTCGCTCGCCGTGACGACCTCGCCGTCGGCCGTGACGAGGTCCGCCGAGATCAGGTTGTCGCACGTCAGCCCGTGCCTCCGCCGCAGCCATCCCATCCCGCCCGAGAGCGCGAGCCCGGCGACGCCGGTCTCGGACACGATCCCGAGCGGCACCGCGAGCCCGTGCGCCTGCGTCGCCGCGTCGACGTCGCCGAGCGTGGCGCCGCCGCCGACGACGGCCTCGCGTCGGTCGGGGTCGACCTCCACCGAGCGCATCGCCGACAGATCGATCACCAGACCACCGTCCGCAGATCCCGTCCCGGCAACGTTGTGGCCACCGCCGCGGATGGCGATCGGCAGCCCACGCTCGCGACCGAACCGGATCGACGTCGCGACGTCGCTCGCGTCTACGCACCGCGCGATCGCGGCGGGCCGAGGGTCGAACACGCCGTTCCACAGCCGGCGCGCGCCGTCGTAGTCGAGGCCACCGGGCAGGACGAGCTCGCCGTGCAGGAGCCCGCCCAGGTCGGTCAGGTCGCGGTCGGCCACCATCGGTCCTCCTCGATCCGGTCGTCGATGGCGAAGGAGCCTACCGAACCTGGGCCAGCAGTTCAGTCCGTCCGTGGCTCGTCGCGCCGACGCTCGTACCGCACGCCGTGCCAGACGTCGTGGCCGTACCGGCGTTCGAACCGCTCGACGAGACGCAGCCCGACCTTCTCGGCGACGCGCGTCGAGGGCACGTTGTCCGCGTTCGCGTACGCACGGACGACGTCCGCGCCGAGCGTGTCGAACAGGTACCCGACGAGCGCGCCGACGGCCTCGGTCGCGTAGCCGCGGCGCTGGAACGCCGGGTCCATCGTGTACCCGATCTTCACGACGCCGGGCTCCCCCGTCGCGCAGCTGAAGCCGACGTCGCCGACCAGGCGTCCGCTCTCGCGCCCGAGGACCGAGAGCTGCACCCATCCGCCGTCCTCGCCCGGCGCGCGGCCGGCCATGCGTCGGATCTCGGCGCGGATGCCCTCCACGTCGGTCCGGTCCCAGCCCTGGAACCGGTGCACGTCCGGATCGCGACGGTAGGCAGAGATCGCCTCCGCGTCCTCGGGCACCGACCGGCGGAGCAATAGGCGCTCGGTCACCAGCGGCTCGAACCCCGTGTCGACACGCATCGAGCCACAGCGTACCCAGGACGAGCCGGCGTGCAGCGGCCCCTAGGTCGTCTCGTACTTGAACGAGATGTTCACGCGAGCACGGTAGTGCGTGACGCGCCCGTCCTCGATCGTGACGTCGAGCCTCACGATCTCGCCGACCCGGAGGTCGCGGAGCGACCGGGCGGCGGTCTCGACGGCGTTCTTCGCCGCGTCCTCCCACGAGTCCGTGCTCGTCCCGATGACCTCGGTGACGCGATAGACGCTGTCGGTCATGGCATCGGCCTCCTCTCGTCGAGCGTCATCGTCGCACGGTCGCGCCCGGCCGCGCCGAGCAGCCATCCGCCGAGGGCGCCGAGCGCCGTCGCGACGTACAGCGACAGGTAGCCGAGCTGCCCCCCGCCGTCGATCGGCGGGACGCGGACGAGGGCATCGGTCCGCTCGTCGATCAGCAGCGCGGGGACGGCGAGCGCGAACGCGAGCACGAGCGCGACCGTCCCGATCCACGCGACCCGCCGGGGCCACGCCCACGGCAACCCGACGTCGCGGGACACGAGGTACGCCGCGCTCGACGAGACCACGACGCTCGAGCCGGCGAGCAGCGGCGCCATCGGCACCGGCCGCACGGGCAACCAGTACCAGTCCGATGACCCGGGGAGCCACAGGGCGAGGGGGACCGACAGCCCGGCGGCGAGCAACAGCGCGGCGCGCAGGCGCGCGGACGGAGCGCGGAGCAGGCTCGCGCCGGCGACGAGCAGCCCGAGGGCGAGCCACGCTGCGAACAGGCCATCCGCCGCCGACGAGCGACGGTCGCGCATCGCGACGGTCCGGTGCCCGATGCCGACCAGGCGGACCTCGAACCCGGCGCTGCCCTCCCGGGCGCGCAGGCGGACGATCGCGGATCCGTCGGCGAGCGCGAACCCCGGCCCGAACGAGCACGGGCCCTCCTCGCTCGGGCAGTCGGTGTCCTGCAGCGCCACGGCCTCGAGCGGGCCCAGCGCGTGTCGCCACGACGGGGAGCCGGGCGTGCGGACCTCGACCTGGAGCGGCCCGGCGCCGGCGCGCACGTGGAGCTCGTACCCCATCCCCGGCAAGACGGTGCCCTGGGTCGAGCGGATGTCGAGCATCGCGTCGCGACGCCCCCACTCGACCGTCCGACACGTCGGACACCGGGTCCGGATCCGCACCAGACCCTCGGAGCGCTCGACGCCCGAGATCTGGACCCTGCGTCCGGCGTCGGGGCCGTACGGGACGGGGAACGTCTCGCCCTCGTGCGCACCCGGCGTCGAGAGACCGTCCAGCGTGACGCCCCTCGGGCGCGGATCGAGCGCGATCGTCAGCACGAACGGCTCGGCGCCCAGACGCGGATCCGCGAGCTCGAGCCGATGGGCAGCCGGGACGCGGGCCGGCCCCAGCCAGGCGAACGCGCCGACGGCCGCGACGAGCACCCCGAGCAACAGCGTCGCGGCATCGTCGGTCCGGAACGCCCTCGCTCGGGCGGATGGGGGGACACCCACGATGCGGCACGATAGGGCCACCGGCCCGCGTTTGCGAAGCGTGGGGACCGGGGATGCAGCCCTCGTGGCCGCAGAGCGGAAGGAGGGGCCATGAACTGCATGCACGCCGGCTGCGTCTGCCAGGCGGCGCAGGGACAGGAGTTCTGCAGCGACCACTGCCGGGAGCACGCGGCGATGGCCGAGCACACGGAGCACGCCTGCGGCTGCGGGCACGCCGCCTGCGAGATGTGAGGAGGTGACCGTCGTGGCGGATCTCGACACCGCCGAGCGCCGCAAGCTCGCCGAACAGGGCAAGGCGCTCCCCGACGGATCGTTCCCGATCCGCAACCGGAAGGACCTGAAGGACGCGATCCGGTCCTACGGCCGCGCCAACGACCGAGCGGAGGCCAAGCGCTGGATCAAGCGTCGCGCGCGAGAGCTGGATGCCGAGGACGAGCTCCCAGAGGACTGGTGAGCCGCTCGGCGGGAAGGAGCGAACCATGTGTCTGTCATGCGGATGCGGTGAGCCGAACAACGATCACGGCGACCCTCGCCACATCACCGCCCAGCAGTTGAAGGACGCCGCGGAGGCGGCCGGCATCAGCGAGCAGGAGGCGGCCGAGAACATCTCGGCGGCGTCCGGCGCCTGACGACACCCCGTCGATCCACAGGGCGACGCGCCGGCGGCCGGCGCTGCCGCGGGAGGCGGCCTCGCGTACTGTTGCGCCATGCTCACCTGTCGGGTGTGCGGAGCCGAGAACCCGTCCGGCTCGCGCTTCTGCAACGCGTGCGGGAATCCCCTCGACCGTCCGGACGCCGCCCGGAAGGAACGGAAGTTCGCGAGCGCGCTGTTCGCGGACCTCGTCGGATCCACCACGCTCGCCGAGCGCGAGGACCCGGAGATCGTCCAATCGGTCGTGGGGCGTAGCTTCGATCGGCTGGCCGAGGAGATCGCCCGATACGAGGGGCTCGTCGAGAAGTTCATGGGCGACGCCGTGCTCGCCGTCTTCGGCGTTCCGAGGGCGCACGAGGACGACGCCGAGCGTGCGGTCCGCGCCGCGCTCGAGATGCAGGCCGTCCTGTCCGAACTGAACCGCGCGTTCGCCGCCGAGGGCAAGCCCACCCTCGCGTTGCGGATCGGGATCGAGGCCGGCGAGGTGCTCGTCGATGTCGAGCGCGTCTCCGGGCCGAGGGACCGGATGCTCACGGGAGACGCCGTGAACATCGCCGCCCGCCTGCAAACGGCCGCTGATCCCGGTCACATCGTCGTCGGCCCTGGGATCTACGCGAGCACGAAGGACGTGATCGAGTACCGCGAGCTGCCGCCGCTCGCGCTGAAGGGCAAGTCCGAACCGGTACCGGCGTGGGTGGCCCTCCGCATCAAGGCCCGTACGCGAGGCGAGCGTCCCAGGCTCGGGCTCGAGTCCCGTCTCGTCGGCCGCGACGAGGAGCTCATGGTGGTCAAGCAGACCCTCCGGCGCGTCGAGACGGAGGGCCGCCCGGCCCTCGTCACGATCGTCGGGCCCGCCGGCGTGGGGAAGACGCGCCTCGTCGTCGAGCTCGAGCACCACGTCGAGGGTCTCCCACAGATCGTCTACTGGCGACGCGGCCGGTGCCTCGCGTACGGGAACACGTCGTACTCGGCGTTCGCCGAGGCGATCAAGGCGCAGTGCGAGATCCTCGAGGACGATCCGATCGAGGTCGCCGCGAAGAAGGCGGACGCGGCCGTGCGCGAGCTCTTCGGCGACGAGAGCGTCGCGCCGCAGATCCGAGCGCTCGTCGGGGCGGGCGAGGTGCGCTCGATGAGCCGCGAGGATCTGTTCGACGCGTGGCGACGGTTCCTCGAGCGGCTCGCGGCCAGGTACCCGCTGGTCGTCGTGCTCGACGACCTCCACTGGGCGGACGAGGGCCTGCTCGACCTGGTCGAGCACATCGCCGACTGGGCCCAGGGCCCCATCATGCTCGCCGCGACCGCGCGGCCCGAGCTGTTCGAGCGGCGCCCGTCGTGGGGCGGTGGCAAACGCAACGCGGCGTCGATCTACCTGGACCCGCTCTCGGAGGCCGAGGGCGAGGAGATGCTCGAGGACCTCCTGCCCGGAGCCGTCACCGCCAACCTGAAGCGGACGATCGTCGAGCGCGGCGAGGGGAACCCGTTGTTCGTCGAGGAGATCGTCCGCAAGCTGATCGACGACGGCGTGCTGCGCGCCACCGAGGCCTCGCGGTGGGAGGTCGCACGACCGGTCGAGGACGTCGAGCTCCCGCGCTCGATCCAGGGGCTGATCGCAACCCGCCTCGACGGCCTGCCGGAGGACGAGAAGGCGGTCCTGCAGGACGCGGCGGTGGTCGGCCGGGTGTTCTGGGTCGGCGCCGTGAGCGAGCTGACGGGTCGGGACGCCACCGAGGTCCGCGGAGCGCTCGGACGCCTTCGCGTGAAGGAGCTCGTCCTCCCGCACGAGCCGTCCTCGTTCTCCGACGAGCTCGAGTTCTCCTTCCGCCACAACCTGGTCCGCGACGGCGCCTACGACTCGCTGCCGAAGGCGCTGCGCGCGGACAAGCACGTCGGTGTCGCGCGATGGGCCGAGCGCCGCGCGGGCGACCGCGTCGACGAGATCGCCGAGCTGATCGCGACGCACCTCCTCGAGGCGCTGCGCTACCTCGAGGAGCTCGGCGAACGGCGACCCGACCTCCAGCGGAGCGCGTTCGAGCATGCGTGGACCGCCGCCCGCCGGACATCCGCCCTGTGGCTCGGCGCGGAGAGCACCGGGTGGTACCGAGAGGCCGAGCGCCTGGCCGACGAGCTCGACCTCGCGCCGGCCGAGCGAGCGCCGCTCCACCGGGAGCACACGCGCGCGTCGTGGGGTCGCGACCCCATCGCGGAGACCGAGCGCGTCGCGCGCCGGGCGATCGAGGCGTCAAGAGCGCTCGGCGACGATCTCGGGGTCGGGTGGGCGAACGCCCGGCTCGTCGTGCCGCTGATGCAGATGTCGCGTCACGACGAGGCGGAACGAGCGGGACGGACCGCGGTCGAGCTGCTCGAGCCCCTCGGCAACCGCGCGGAGCTCTCGCACGCGCTGCACACGCTCGGATGGTTCCTCTGGCGGCGCGGTCGCTCCTCGGAGGCCGAGCCGATGCTGCGCCGAGCGGTCGACATCGCCGTTCGGCTGGACGAACCGCTCCTGCGTGCGGAGGCGACGCAGACGCTCGCGATGTGCCTGGCCGGTCTCGGCCGCTCAGCGGAGTCCAACTCGATGATGGAGGAGGCGTTCCTCCTCGCGAAGGAGGCGGGCGACAACGCGAACCTGATGCGCGCGTACAACAACATCGCCAACACCCGGGGTTGGGCCGTCGGGCCCACGGCCGTGGCGGAGGTCCTGCGCGAAGGGCTCGAGCTGGCGCTGCGGTCGGGCACGATCGGGAACGCCGGGTGGATCGCCGGATCGCTCGGCGACACGCTCATGCTCCTCGGGCGGCTCGGGGAGGCGGAGGAGCTCGAGCGGCAGGCGGTCGCGCTCGCCCGTCGGGTGGGCGACGAGCCGCTCATCGGGATGCGCCTGATCACGCTGGCGACGGTGGTCCTGCTGCGTGGCCGGATCGGCGAGGCGGTGGGCATCCGCGACGACGCGGCGCCGGTGATGGCCGCGAACCCGGAGCCGCAGGCCGACCTGTTCCTCCCATGGTTCGATGCGTTCCACGCCCTGGCACGGCAGGACGCCGTGGAGGCGGCGGACCGGTTCGCCGAAACCGCGGAGCTCGTGCTCGCGTTCAACGTCGACGCGGCGCCCGAGGTGCTCCCCGACTGCGTTCGCGGGCTCCTGCTCGTCGGCCAGCCCGAGCGGGCGTCCCGATACCGGATCGAGGGCTCCGGATCCGTCCAGGCGAAGGCGCACGCACGGAACATCGACGGCCTGCTCGAGCGCGATCCCGAGCGGTCGGTCGAGCTGCTCAGGCTCGCGGTCTCGGACTTCGAGGCGCTCGGGATGCGTCTGTTCGCCGCCCGCGCGATGGTCGACCTCGGGCGGGCGCTGGCACGCACCGGCGTGGACGGGCTCCCGGTTCTCGAGCGGGCGCGCGAGATCCTCCTCGACTGCGACGCCCGGCTGTTCCTTCGCGAGGTCGACGACGCCGTCGCCGATCTCGGCCAGCGCGCCTAGCGGGACCCGGCGGCCGGACCCTTCTCGGAGGCGACGGGTCGGAAGACAGCGCAGCACCGCCCCTCCTTCGGCTCGAGGGAGACCTCGAGCCCCGCAGCCCCGGACCCGTCCAGGACGCCGCGCATGAAGGCGACGTTCGCGCCGCAGACCAGGTCCGTGAACTCGCGGGCCACCGCATCGAACGGGCAGTTCCGGAGCACGACCGTGCCGTCGTCGACTCGAGCGGGTTCGAACCCGTTCTCGGCCAGGGCCGCCTCGATCCCCTCGACGGCGGGGCGCGCGCGCCCGGCCCGGTGCGTGGCCGCGCCGATCTCCTTCCCCACGTCCCTGGCGGCCTCCTGCAGTGCGTGCGCGCCCCGCGTGCCGACCCGCTCGAGCGCGCTCGCGAGCAGCCGCGCGAGCGCGTCGTAGCGCCGGGCCGGGATCGAGAGCTCGATCGTCGCCCCCGAGCGTCGATAGACCTTCGCGGGCCTCCCCGCCCCCGGTCCCCGACGCTCCGTCAGGCGTCGGTAGGCGACGTCGAGGAGGCCGGCCTCGGCGAGCTTGTCCAGGTGGAACGCGGCGAGGGCGCGGGTGACGCCGACGGCGTTCGCCGCCTCGTCCCGCCCCACCTCGCGTCCCCGCGCAACCACGTACCCGTACAGCGCCCGGCGCGCGGGCTCGTTCAGCAGCGCGATCGCCTCGACCTGCTCGGAGTCCTCGCCGGGTGCCATACGGGAAATCTAACACAAGCGAGGACTTGCACAAGAGCCGTGAGCCGGTGTAGGCTTTTCTAAGACTCATCCCCGTTGGTCATAGAGACCAGCGGCCGCTCGGGCCGTGAGCCCACGACAGAAGGAGGACCGCATGCGGAGGATCCTGAGACCGGCGGTGGCCGTGCTCATGGCGGGGGCGCTGGGGATCGGCGTCGGTGCGCTCGCCCCGGTCGCGTCCGTCGGCCACGAAGGTGCGCACCCGAAGGGCGCCAAACTCAGCCGGGTCGTGTTCCACGAGCAGATGCTCCGGCTCTGGGAGGATCACGTCGCGTGGACCCGGTTGTTCATCGTGAGCTTCGCCGAGGGACTCCCCGACCAGGACGCGACCGCCGCCCGGCTGCTGGAGAACCAGGTTCAGATCGGCGACGCGATCGAGCCGTTCTACGGAGAGGCCGCCGGCGACCAGCTCACGGCCCTACTCCAGGAGCACATCTCGATCGCGGTGGACGTCCTCGTCGCCGCGAAGACCGGCGACGACCCCGCGCTGAGCGACGCGCTCGATTCCTGGTACGCGAACGGGCGCGCGATCGCCGACTTCCTGCACGCCGCGAACCCCGAGCACTGGGGGCGCAAGGAGATGCGTTCGATGATGCGCATGCACCTCGATCTGACGCTCCAGGAGGCCTCGGATCGCCTCGCGGGCGACTACGAGGCGGACATCGCCGACTACGACGCCGTCGAGGCCGAGATCGCGGAGATGTCCCATATGCTCGCCCGGGGCATCGTGCGCCAGTTCCCTCAGCGGTTCTCCTGAGCATCACGCCACCGAGGCCCCGCCCCGTCGGAGGGCGGGGCCTACTGGCGTCGTGCCCGCCCACCCCATAGGCTGGAGCCAACCACGAAGGGGGGATGGCATGATCGCTGCGGACATCGGCTTCGGCGACATCGTGGTCTACGTGATCGCGGGCGCCATCATCGGAGCGCTGGCTCGCCTGATCGTTCCCGGCAAGCAGGCGATGGGTTGGGTGATCACGATCGTCCTCGGCATCGTCGCGGCGATCATCGGCGGCTACCTGTGGAACGCGGTCTTCCCCGACAACGAGGGGATCGCGTGGATCGGGTCGATCATCGTCGCGGTGGTGCTCGTGTTCCTCTACGTGCGGTTCTTCGCCTCGAGAACCACGGCGTAGCTCATCCCGCCCCCAGCCGGCGACCGAGGGCCCGCCATCGGCGTACGCCCCAGATCAGCAACGCGGCGATCGCCGCGACCGCCAGGAGAGCGAGCAGCGGCGCCGCGAACGCCAGCACGGTGAGCGTGGCCGACGTTCCGTCCTCGGCCAGGCTCAGGGCCGGCGTCGCGGCGCCGGCGGTCCCCACCGTCGAGACCGGTCGCGCCGCCGACCTCCCGGCCTGGGTCGCGAGCGCAGCCACGACGCCGATGACGGCCGCCATGCCGGCGTCCACGTCGACCGAGCCCGCCGCGGCCATGGCGGCGATCGCTCCCGCCGTCGGCGCGACCGCGACCCCGATCCAGTGCAGGACGTGGTCGACGACCGGCACCTTGTCGCCGACGAAGTCGAGCACCCCGACGACCGCGATGACGCCCAGGACCCAGGGCTCCTCCAGCCGGTCCCACGGCGATGTGAGCGTCACTAGGTCGGTGGACCGAGACAGGATGCCGAGCATGAGCAGCGGCAGGTAGGCGTTCAGACCGGCGGCCGTCGAGACCGCGAGCGTCGAAACGTAGCCGAGGACCACGTCCACGCCCCAAGCCTAGGCCCGCGGTCGCCCGGGACGCTCGTCAGCCGATGAGCGTCTGGGACAGGAGCACGCCGAGGCCGCCGGCCCACCCGAGCACGGCGAGCGGCGCGGTCAGCAGCACCCACCTCGGCCACAGCGCGATCGCGACCCCGCCGCCCAGGCCGAACGTCACGCACGCCAGCTTCAAGAGCGTCCAACGGACCGGCTCCGACGTCGTCGGCGGGTGCATACAGAGCTTCAGGACCTCGTCGAAGCGTCCTCGCTCGCACGTGAAGGCCGGGATCCGCCACGCGAGCAGCAGCAGACCGATCGCGAACAGCGCGGCGAGCCCCAGGACGAACCTCGAGCTCCCCTCGGCGTGGAGGGGCCGGCGGTCGATCCGTCGCCACATCCAGAAACCCGCGACGATCGCCGCGACCGACGCGAGCGAGGCGAGCCCGGCGGCCGCAGCCGACGTGGTGCATCCCTCGCTCGCCGCGCCGCACCGCCGCCACAGCTCGTCCGTCCCCGCCGCGAGGACGACGACGCCGGAGGCGACGAGGACGATCGAGATCGTCAGCCCGGCGATCCGACCCTCGGGCGAGATCTCGGCAACGTCCTCCCGGGTCTCGGCGGCGCTCACGTCCCGAGCCACGACGGCACCTCGAAGCGTGCGACGATGTCGTCCACCGTCTCGCGCCGGCGCGTGACCTCGGCGCGACCGTCGGACGCCAGCACGGCCGCCGGGATCGGGATCGCGCAGTAGTCGCTCGTCACGGCCTCGCAGTACGCGCCCTGGTCGAGCACGGCCACGACGTCGCCGGGCTCCAGGCGAGGGAGCAGGACGCCTTCGGCGAGCGAGTCCGTCGTGCACACCGGGCCGGCCAGCCGAACGCGCTCGGCTGGCTCCGCGTTCATCCGGCTCGCCGCCAGGACGTGATGGCGGAACCCGTACATCAGCGCGCGGACGAAGTGGTACGCCGACGTGTCGCGCACGAAGACCCAGTCGTTACCGCCGTCGGAGGCGGCCTTGCGCTGCAGGACGGTCGCGAGCAGCACCACCGCGTCGGCAACCACGTAGCCACCGGCCTCGAGCAGCAGCTCGACGTCGTGGAGGCCGTGCCGACCCACGACCTCACCCACGGTCTCCGCATATGCGTCCACCGGTGGGATGTCGGTGATCCCCCCGGGGCCGAACCCGTGCGCCTTCGGGACACGGAACCCGCCGCCCAGGTTCACCGTCCGGATCGCGTATCCGTCCGAGCGCAGCCGCGCCGCGACCGCGCAGGTCTGATCCGCCGCGCGCTGGTGACGGCGCAGGTCCAGCTCGGCCGAGTAGGGGATGCCGTACGCGGGGAACCCGACGTGGTTGTGGACGCCGGCGAGCTCCAGCCCCGGGTGCTCGTGCACGACGCGGGCGGCGTCGAGGATCTCCGACTCGGTCATCCCGAACTTCGAGCCCCGCTCGTCCTCGGCGAACGCCGGATCGTCGTGCGCGTGTCGCCCCGGGTCGGTGGCCAGGCGCAGGCACACGGCGACGGGCGCCGCGTCGGGCGGTTGGAGGCTCGCGAGCGTCTGGACCTCGGCCGGCGAGTCCACGTTCACGTACGCGATCCGACGCCCGAGCGCCCACCGCAGCTCCTCGGCGGTCTTCGCGTTCCCGTTCAGCACGATCGCCGAGGGCGGCACGCCCGCGCGCTCGAGCAGGTGCAGGTGGCCCATCGTGACGCCGTCG
Organism: Actinomycetota bacterium; assembly: GCA_035762085.1. Lineage (GTDB taxonomy): Bacteria > Actinomycetota > UBA4738 > UBA4738 > HRBIN12 > HRBIN12. The sequence goes on from DASTPT010000012.1 coordinate 23,955, forward strand.
ACCCATGCCCCCGCGTCCGTCGCCACCCGGACGATCGCCGGCTCGGGGTTCGCCTTCGACGCGTACACGACCCGCGTCGCGGCGTGGACCCGCGCGAACGCCTCGCGGAGGCGGGCGACGTTGTCACGGATCGCCCGCTCCGAGATGACCCACAGCGGCGTGCCGAACCGCTCGGCGAGCTCGACGGCATCGCATCCGTCTATCGCCAGGTGTCCTCGCTCGTTCACCGCCAGGTGCGCGTCGGGCTGCGCGCTCGTCGAGCGTTGCGTCATGACCGTCACCCTCCGGGCTCGTGACGCTCAGCATGCGCCATCCGGGACGACGACGGGAGCCCCGACGGTGTTCGGTCTCAGTAGGTGGTCATCCGGGCGACGACCACGTCCCGTGCGTCGGGGTCGTTCGCCGACGTGAGCTCGGTCCGACAGCGGTAGGTCCGACCCTCGATCGCGTTCGAGAGCATGTTCAGCGTGAACACGACCTTCTCGCCGGCGTCCAGGTCGAACCGCAACGTGCCGCGGATGTAGCGGCGCTTCAGGTCCTCGGCGAGCGGATCCTGCCGCTTGTGCCTGCCGAGCAGGACACGGTTCACCTCGAACACCCGGTTCCCGCTGCACCCCTGGACGGTGAACGTGTCGGCGGCAGCGCCGTCGTTCTGGACCACGATCCAGAACCGCACGCCCTGGCCGTCGTTCAGGTCGACCCTGACCGTCTGCCTGCGACCCGTCGTGTTGTGGACGTCCTTGCCGCGCCACGGGTGTGGCGGCGGGTCGATCTCGCAACCGATGTTGATGCCGCAGAGCTTGATCCACCCGTCGGGCTGGTCCGCGGGCTCCAGCGCGCGGGCCCTCGGCATCGCCGTGGCGACGACGCCCCACAGCAGCGTCCAGAGCAGCAGCGTGCCGATCAGTGCAGGCGAACGCGCACCGCGGCTCGATCCGTGCATCCCGTCCTTCCCCTATCCGCGTCCTATCGCACCGCTCGCCCATCGAGCGCGAAGAGCGCGATCGTCGTGCCCGCGAATGGGACGTCCTTCTCCCAGGCCATGCCGATCTTCCTCGCGACGTGCATCGATGCGACGTTGTCGTGGTACACGAGCGAGACGAGCCGATCGCGCCGGAGCTGGCGGAGCCCCCGATCGCGGATCGCCGTCGCCGCCTCGGTCGCGTATCCCCGCCCCCACACGTGCCGTGCGAGCAGGTACGCGACCTCGATCTCTTCGACCCCGTCGATGTCGGGCCACCGGATCAGCCCGCAGAGCCCGATCGGCTCGCTCGAGGCCCGCAGGGTCGTCGCCCACTGTCCGTACCCGCGCTCGGCGTATCCGTCGCGCTCCCGCGCGATCGCGGCACGGGCGTCCTCGCGCGTCCGGACGCCGCCGCTGCCGATCCACCGCATGACGTCGGGATCGGCGAACATCGCGGCGAGCGCGTCCTCGTCCTCGGGAACGAGCTCCCGCAACGTGAGCCGCGGCGTTTCCAGGATCGTCCGGGATGAGGCGGGCACCCCGCAAGCCTACGACGGAGCGATCTCGTTCCTTCCGCCCGCCCCTGGTCGGATGGACGCACCTGGGGTAGGTTCCGGGGCCATGGCGGTTGCGGCGCACCAGGTCCGGATCCTCGAGGCGCTGCGTCCGTTCATCGACGCGATCGTCGAGCTCGCCCCAGCGGCGTCGGACCCGGACGCGTGCGACTTCCTGGCGGGGAACCCGGAGGTGCCCGCGATCCCCGGGTACGTCGGGACGCTGGCTGGCTGGCTCGAGCCCAGGCACCGCCGCTGGTTCGCGTACGGGATGGCGGATCCGGCCGCGCAGGAGGCGGCCGCGGGATCCCTGTCGGCCGAGCTCGGCCTGTCGTTCGAGCCCGACGACATCGTGCTGACGCGGGGAGCCCACGGAGCGCTCGCGCTCGCGATGTCGATGGTGCTCGATCCCGGGGACGAGGTCCTGTTCGTGAGCCCGCCGTGGTTCTTCTACGAGGCGCTCATCCTCGGCGTGCACGCCGTGCCGGTCCGCGTCTGCGCCGACCAGGGGACGTGGGACCTCGATCTGCGTGCGATCGAGCGGGCCCTCACGCCGAAGACGCGGATGGTCCTGGTCAACTCCCCGAACAACCCGACCGGCCGGATCTACCCCGCCGAGACGCTCCAGCGGCTCGGCGCGCTGCTCGAGCGCCATTCGGCCGCGACCGACCGCGTCGTGTACCTGCTGTCGGACGAGTCGTACAGCAGGATCCTGTTCGACGGGAACCGGATGGTCACGCCCGCCGCCCACTACCCCGCGTCGCTGCTCGTCCACACGTTCAGCAAATCGACGCTCGCGCCCGGCCAGCGCCTCGGCTACCTCGCGCTGCCCCCGGCCCTGCCCGATCGGGCGGCGCTCCGGATGACGGCCCTGACCGCCGCGCTCGCGACGGGGAACGCGCTCCCGGACTCGGTGATGCAGTACGCGCTCCCCGAGCTGGAGCACCTCGTGGTGGACGTGGATCACCTGCAGGCCCGCCGGGATCGCATGCTCGACGCGTTGCGCGCGTCCGGCTACCAGGTGCACACGCCGGAGGCCACGTTCTACCTCCTCGTGCGATCGCCGGATCCCGACGACGTCGCGTTCGCGCGCCGCCTCCGCGACGAGCGGGTGCTCGTGCTGCCGGGCCACGTCTTCGAGATGCCGGGCTGGTTCCGGATCTCGCTCACCGCGTCCGACGAGATGGTCGACCGGGCGCTGCCGGTGTTCGAGCGCGCGATGGCCGAACGCCGCTGAGGAACCGCGGGTCCTCCCGAGGCTACCGCGGCCGGGCGATCCGGATCGACAGGATGTCGCGGAGGCTCACGATGCCGGCGAGCGCGCCACCTTGCATCACCGGCAGGTGGCGGAACCCGTGGGTGAGCATCATCTCGGCGGCCTCGTCGGCGTCCGTCTCCGGGACGACGGTGACCGGGTCCGGCGTCATCCACTCGGACACCGGCGAGGACGTGAGGTCCGAGCCCGAGGCCGCGGCGCGCAGGACGTCGCGCTCGGTGAAGATGCCGAGCAGCATCCGGCCCTGCGTCACGACCGCCGAGCCGACGCGACCCTTCAGCATCCGGGCGGCGACCTCGGCGACCGGCGTCCCGGGCTCGGCGGTGAAGACCTCGCGCGTCATGATGTCGTCCAGTGTCGCCATGGTCTCCTCCTAACCGCCTTCCCCGCCCACGTCGTGGTCCTCCGAGTCGGCGAGCGGGGTCGCCGCGTCCGCCAGGTCCTCGTTCAGCCGGCGCCATACCGCGCCGCCCCACGAGCTGACGTGCGGCCACCGCTGCCAGAAGACCTGGAGCGAGGCCTCGTCGAACGCGCCGACGGCCTCGTCGGGCGTGGCGAGCTCGATCGCGCGCTCCCACGCCTCCAGGGCCTTGATGAGCCGCTCGGACGCGTCTTCCACGTGTGCCTCCCTCTCGAAGCCGCCAAGTCTAGCCCGCGAGGTCCACCTGCGTGAAACCGAGCCGGAGCCCGAACGTGTCGACGGGGTCCAGCCAGGCCACGGCGTCCTCGGTCCCCGGCAACGGCGCCGCGACGGCGTGCCGCGTCCGGTCGAGCGAGGCGACCCCGAGCACCACCCCGGCGAGCCGACCCGGGTCGCCCTCGCGCAGGACGAGGCGGCCGGACGCGAGCGGGAGGTGCGCCGCCCCGCCGGGCGGCGATCGAAGGTCCCGGCCGAGGAGCCGACCGTACGCCGCGAGCGCCTGGGGGACCGAGCGGACCTCGAGGTGCACCGCGGCCAGCGTGTGGGCGCCGCAGCGGTGCGGCTCCGCGAGCGCGGGCGGCCAGTCGCGGGCGATCTCCGGCGGGTCGGTCCTGCGGATCAGCGTCGGGAGCGGCACGTCCCCCACCCGGACCTCGACGTCGTCCCACGTCCCGTCCACGCCCGCGTACGCGCCCCAGCGGTGGTCGATGCCGGCGCCCTCGAGATGCGCTCGGAGCGTGTCGGGGTCGTCGAAGCGCAGGAAGAACGTCGTCGCCTTCCAGCGCTCGTCGCTCGAGCCCGCCGAGACCTCGAGGTAGCTCCGATGCAGGAGCACGCGGCTGTGATGCTCGGGGGCGGCGGGACTCACCGTCGCGCGCAGGCCGAGCCGCCGGTCCAGGTGCACGACCGCCGCGGCCAGGTCCGGCACCGCGATGGATGCGTGGTCGAGCCACACGCGCATCGCGTCGCTCCCTCCGGAAGTGAGAAACCGCCGGGGCCCGAAGGCTCCAGCGGTCTCTCACCGCGAACCATAGGCCCTCGGATCGCTCCCCGTCAAAGCGGAGGCGCGTTCTTGTCATACTTTCATGCGGACGCCCGCGCGTGGCCGCAGACGCGGACGGCCCTCGACCGGCTACCCGGGAGCGCTCGCTTCGAACACGAGCCACCGCCCTGGGACACCCTTCAGTTCGACCTCGCCGCGCTCCGCGAACGTGAGGCCCGATCCCACGGCGAGGTCGCGGACGACGCCCGAAACCAGCACCTCGCCAGGGCCGGCGAGCGCCATGATCCGAGCAGCGACGTGGACGCCAAGTCCACGCACGTCGCCGCCGGCGAGCTCGATCTCGCTCGTGTGCACCCCGGTGCGGATCCGGATGTCCAGGTCGCCGAGGCGGGCGTTGACCGCGAGCGCGCACCGGATCGCGCGCGCCGGCCCGTCGAACACCGCGAGGAACCCATCGCCCGTCGTGTCCACCTCTCGGCCGCCGAAGCGCGCGAGCTGAGCGCGGACGAGATCGCGGTGCGTCTCGAGCAACGCGCTCCAGCGCCGATCGCCCAGCTCCGCCGCCGTCCGCGTCGAGCCGACGATGTCGGTGAACAACAGCGTCGCCAGCACGTGGTCGGCGACCGGCTCGCGACGCTCGCCGGTGAGGAAGGTCTCGATCTCGGCCACGACGGGCTCGCTGTCGCCGACCCACAGGTGGTGGTCCTCACCCGGCAGCTCCACCAGACGGGCGCCGGGGATCTGCGCCGCCATGAAGCGTGCCCCGTCGACCGGGTTGATGCGGTCCCCGACCCGATGCAGGACGAGCGTCGGCGCGTGGATCGCCGGCAGGACGGACCGGACGTCGATCTCGGCGTTCATCCGCAGGATCGCGGTCGCCGCGCCCGGGCTGACGCTCTGCCGCAGGAACGTCGCCCACCAGTCGAGGAACGCCGGGTCGTCCGCGAGGGTGGGCGCGAGGACCTCCGCGAACAACGGCTCGCCCCATCGCTCGGAGATCGCGTCCTGGAACGTGGCCCACTCCTCGGCGGTCGGGGCCCACGGGTAGCCCTCGGCCCGGATCCGGCACGCGTAGCTGTTGACGAGGACGAGCGCCTCGGCGCGCTCGGGGTAGGTCGCGGCGAACACCGCGGCCAGCGGGCCCCCGTCCGAGGCGCCGATCAGCGCAGCCCGCTCGACCCCGACGGCGTCGAGCACCGCCGACAGGTCGTCCATCCGTTGCTCGACGCCGGGGAGCTCGGACACCGGCACGCGGTCGGACAGACCGACGCCGCGCTTGTCGAGCAGGATCAGTCGGCTGAACGACGCGAGCCGCCGGTACAGGTGCGCCAGTCTCGGGTGCTCCCACGCGAGCTCCAGGTGCGAGGGGAAGCCGGGCACCATCACGACGTCGAGCGGACCACGGCCCACCACCTGGTACGCGATGCTCACGTCGCCGCTGCGCGCGTAGCGCGTCTCGGGACGAGAGGCGCGGCGGCCCATCCCGCTACCGCCGGCGCTCCGGCGGGAGCGTCGACGGGCCCACGTGCTCGCGGAGCCACCCGCTCAGCGGCGCCGACGCGCGCAGGAAGCCCTCGATCCGGTCCTTGGCGCGTCGGGTGCCGAGCCACGCGCCGGCCGGCCACTCGCGCCACGTGATGAGGCCCTTGTGCCGGAGGAGCTCGATCCTCGCATGGTCCTTCGGGTAGCCGCGCGGCGCCGTCTTCAGGGTCTCGCGCGCCGTGACCTCGAGGCCGGCCGCCTGTGCCTCGGCGACGATCGTCACCAGCCGGCCGCCCGTGCCGTCGTCCGCGACGGCCGCACGGAAGCGCTCGAGCTGGTCGGGCGCCATCTCCCACATGCCGCAGCCGGCGCCGAGGCCGTCGGCGTTCACCTGGACGTAGCCGTCGCCGATCATCGCGCCGATCTGGGTCTTGTACGGCGTCTTGTCCGCGCTGAACCGGACGTCCCGGTACGGTCGGAAGATCCGCCCCTCGCCCCACTCGGGCTCCAGCTCCTCCAGCAGCGCCTCCATCGGCGCCCGGACCAGCCGCTCGTAGACGCCCCGGTTCGCCTCCCAGAAGGACCTCGTGTTGTGGGCCTCGAGCGCCTCGAAGAACTCGAGCGCCTCTACCGGCCACCCGCGGAACGGCATCCCCGCCTCCTTCGAACCCGGTGCCGCAAGAGCCTATCCGAGCGCGATGCCGGCCCGGCGGCCCGAGCCCGCGCGGCACGTCGTCGGCGCGACCAGCCGGTCTTTCTCCTTCTCTTCCGGCGTTGTTGCCATTCGGCCGGTTGTGCCGCACGATGCGTGGTACGGGAGAAAGGAGGTGGTCCTACTTGCATAGACGGCAGGAGACCCCCGAGGTGACTGGCTGCTGAGCCGTCCCTCGCGGGCCGGGGCCACCGCCCCGCCCGTACGCCGGGCGACCGGCAGAATCCAACCAGCTCACCGACCTCACGAGCTCCGGCTGGTCTACCGGACGAAGCCTCGGGAGAGGCCGAAGCGCTCGTGAGCCGATCGGCAACGGACCGGACCGGGCCCCACGGGGCCCGGTCCGTTCGCGTCGGGTCGGGCGGTCCTCGCCCGAGCGGGTCCGGTGTGCTTCACTCCATGCAGGGCCACCTCTCGCCCGCAGGAGGTGCGACATGCTTCTACCGCTGATCGCGGCCGTGGTCGTGGTCGTGATCGTCTTCTTCACGATCAGGGACCGAGATGCCGAGATCCGCGCGACGATCCTCAAGGGCACGGGGTTCGCCCTCCTGGCGCTCTCGACCCAGTTCTTCGTGATGTTCCGCGTGGCCGACACGCTGCACGAGCACGACGGATGGGCGGTGGTGGGAGCGATCGCAGCCTGGGCCGTCCCCATGGCCATCCTCGCCGCGATCGCCTGGCTGTGGCCCGACGTCGCGATCCGGGTGATCGCCGTCCTGATCGCGGCGACGATCGGCCTGTCGATCTGGTTCGCCCTCGACGTCGACGGGTGGACGGCGTTCGAGGATCGGAACGGCCCGATCCGCGACATCGTGATGTTCGTCCTGGCCGCGGGCACCGCGGTGCTCGCGCTCAGGCGGGCCGCGGCGGCCGGGGTGCTGCTCGTGATCCTCGGGGCCGTGCCCGTCGCGATCGCGAGCCTGGGCAGCCTCGAGGACGTGGGGCCGGCCATCGTGTTCGCGATGCCCAACGTCGCGGGGATCCTGTTCCTGCTCTCGGCGAACCTGTCCGCTGGCGGGGTCGGCGCGGGCCTCGGTCCGGATCGCCGGCCGAAGCCGGCCTGACGGGCGCTACCGCTGGCCGAGCTACCGTCCGCCGGTGAACGGCGCCTCTCCCTCGCGGAGCGGACGGAATCGGAGCGCCGACCACACGTCGTCCACGGCGACCTGCCCGATCGGACGCATCCCGTACTCGGCGACGATCGGCCACAGCGTGTCCCGATTGATGTCCGAGCGGTTCCCCTTCGGGTACGCGATCCACAGCGTCTCGGCCGCCGAGAGCTGGCCGCCGCGCCTGTCCAGGATCTCGCGGAGCGAGGCCTCGTCCTCCACGAAGACGACCGCGGTGGTCGCCGTCGCCGGGGAGCTCACGACGCGCGCGCCCTCCGGCAGAGGCGCGAGGACCTCCGCGCGCGCTCGGTCCGATACCCACACGGTCGTGTTCGGCTTGACGAGGAGCTTCTGGGCCACGGTCTTCGGACTCACGACACCCCCTTCCCCACGGCTGGCGGCTCGTACGTCAGGGATACCACGCCGGTGCCGAACGTCCGTGAGTCCAGGAGCTTCATCGGGACCTGGTCCGAGGGTCCCTCGAACAGGCGCTTCCCGCGCCCCACCACGATCGGGTACAGGAGCAGGCGTAGCTGGTCGACCAGACCAACGCCGAGCAACGTCCGCACGAGCGTGACGCTCCCCGGGATCGAGATGTCCTTGCCCGGCTCCCGCTTCAGCGCGGCGACGGCGCCGGCGACATCGCCCCGGAGCAGCGTCGATCCACGCCACTCGACCGACGTCAGCGATGTCGAGGCCACGTACTTCGGCGTCTCGTTCATGTAGCCGGCGAACGGCGCGTCGGCCTCCGGCCAGTAGCGCGCGAACTCCTCGTACGTCCGCCTGCCGAGCAGCATCGCGTCCGAGGACGCCATCTGCGCCCCGATCGCCTGCCCGACCTCGTCGTCGAAGTACGGGAACGTCCAGCCCTCGGGCGACTCCGTCACGCCGTCCAGCGACACGAACAACCCCGCGACGATCTTCCTCATGTCGATCCCTCCGTTCTGTTCGTCTGCGATCTCATCGAGACCCGTGCCGGTGGAGCCGAGCCGCGATCGCCGTCGTCCACGAGGACGCGATGGCGGTCGCGACGAAGTAGCGCATGCTCGCACCGTCCCGATCCGGCCACATGCTGAGCGCGAGCGCGACGACCGCGGTCGCGACCGAGTACATGGCCCACCTCCGTCGCCCGAGCGTGGCGAACCGCCGCGCGAACACCAGGCACGCCAGCGTGAGCGAGACGAACGCCAGCGTGAACCCCACACCGTGCGCGACGGCGTGCCGGCTGAGCTCCTCGGGCATCCCGTCCGGCGTCCCCGGCGGGAAGCCGAGGGACGGATCGGCCGCGAAGACGCCGGCGATGACCAGGCCGATCCCGTAGCCGCCGAGCAGCAGCGGCCCCCACGTCCTGCCGGGACCGTCGACGAGGACCTCACGAGCCCCGAGGGCGAACGCGAGCGCGAGCACCCCGGCCACCGCGAAGTTGGCCATCTGGATCCAACCCAGATCCCCGGCGCTGAGCAGGCTGATCGGATGGACCGACAGGTCGAACCCCTCGATCGCGAACGCCTGGACCGTCGCGACGACCAGGAACAGCGGTCCCAGGAGCATCCCGCACACGAGCAGGGCGTTCGTCCGCGCCGCTCGCGCCTCGCGGCCGTCGGCCCGGGCCGTTCCGCTCCCCACGGCGAGCACGTCCTGTCCCATGAGCCCTCCCTTCCCTCGGCTCGATCCCCCACGGAACGAGACTAGACGGTACAGTACCATGTCAGGAACGGAACCGTCTAGTACCATCTGTCGCGAGGAGGTGGCCATGTCGGCACCTGAGGGGACGAGGGACCCTGAGGAGGGGCGCTCGGCGCGCAAGCGCAGGGTCATCCGCGAGGCCGCCACCGAGCTGTTCCTGTTGAACGGCTACCTCGGCACGAGCATGGACGAGGTCGCGTCGGTCGCCGGGGTCTCGAAGCAGACCGTGTACAAGCACTTCGCCGACAAGGAGGGCCTGTTCCAGGAGATCGTGCTCGCGACGATCGACCAGGTGGGCGAGCCGTTCTACGACGCGCTCCCCTCGCTCGAGGACACGGCCGATGTCGAGGCCGACCTGCGCGCGATCGCGCGCCGGCTCGTCGCGATCGTGATGCGACCGCAGCTGCTCCAGCTCCGCCGTCTGGTGATCGCCGAGGCCGGCCGGTTCCCCGAGCTCGGGCGCTCGTACTACGAGCGCGGACCGGGCCGGACCGCCGAGTCGCTCGCGGCCCGTCTGGGGCAGCTGGCGAGCCGCGGCGTGCTGCAGGTCGACGACGCCGCCCTCGCCGCGAGCCACTTCCTGTGGCTGGTCATCTCGATCCCGCTGAACGCGGTGATGTTCGGCGGCAGCGAGACGCAGTTCACGACCCGCCAGCTCAACCGGTTCGCGGACGCCGGGGCGCGCGCGTTCCTCGAGGGCTACCTGCGGCGCTGATCCCGCCCGCTCAGGACGGCCACTCCGGCTTCTTCTGTTCCTTGCTCAGCAGGTCGTCGAGCGTGGGCTTGCGCGCGCGCTCGGTCTCGGCCAGCTTCTCCTCGAGTCTGTCGGGGCTGAGGTCGCCGGCCGCCTCGAGCAGGTCGTCGAGCGACTCGCCGCCGCTCCCCTTCAGACGGATGCGGAGCGCCGCGAGCACCGACGCGTGCCGGTCGGAGAGGCCCTGGTTCACCTTGATCTCGGTCAGGGCCTCCTCGGCCCTGGCGAGCAGCTCCTCGTCGTCCACGAGGACAGTGTGCCACGCGTCGGACGGCCGGTCAGGCGCGCGCCATCGAGAGAGCGCCGTCGCGCCACCGGAAGTCCAGCGTCACCACGTCGCCCGGCCCGCCGGTTGCGACACGCTCGCCGTCGACGCGGACCCGCACGCCGCCGGCGTTGCCGAGGGTGAGCTCGAGCGCCTTCTTCGCCCGGTAGGTCGCGGTCTTACCGGGCTCGAAGGACGCGGCCGCGACGACCTCGCCGTCCGAGATCGCCTGGACCCACGAGCGCTGGGTCACCTTCACCTCGACCCGGATCCCACGCGGCTCCCGCGCCGGCGGGGCCGGCGCCGCCGGCTCGTCCGGGTTGGACCCTGCAGCGACGGGCGCCCGGTCGGCCGGAGGCGGGACGTGCGACTGGAGGCCGGCCGGCGACTCCGGCCGGTTGAGGACGATCAGCGCGAGCGCCACGACGGACAGCGCCACGAGGACCACGGCGAGCACCTTCCTGCGCCCGCGACGGTCCGGGAGCGGCTCGAGCACCTGCTCCTCCGGGGCCGGGTGTACGGCGTCCAGGGCGTCGAGGAGCGACTCGGGGTCGAGCCCCAGGTGCTGCGCGTACTCGCGTAGGTACAGGCGCGCGTAGGAACGCGCGGGGAACTCCTCGAGTGGCGCGTCGTCCTCGAGGGCCATCAGGTGGCGCTCCCACACGCCGGTAGCTCTCGACACGTCGGCGATCGTCCTCCCCGCCGCGTGCCGGGCGCGCCGCAGGGCGGTCCCCGGACCCTCGTGCGGGCCACCGTCCGACGCGGACCCCGCTTCCGAGGGGGCGTCGTCGGGACCGGGGCGATCGTCCGCATCCCACAGGCGGAGGTCGGCGTAGGCCGCGGGATCCCATCGCAGGCCGCATGAGCGGCACAGCCAGCGGCGGACGCCCGGCTCGGCGATCGGCACGTTCTCGCCGCGCAGCTCCATGACCAGCTCGGAGGGAGCGTCCGACGGCGCCGCGACGGTCAGATCGGAGCCGCAGCGTGGGCAGTCGGGTCTCGCCATCTCGCAGCCTCAGCGATGTTCGTGGGAGCGGCGCACGCGGGACGGCACCGCGCGCATGGGGAACCTGCGCGCGCGACAACCAGACGCCGATCGCACCACTACCCCGGCCATGGGGACCCACCCACGCTAGCGACGTGGGGCGAGCCGAGTCAAGCGGAGGTGCGATCGCCCCCGTGACATGATGCCGAAGAGCGCTCGCAGGGGGTCGATGCGATGGAGTTCGGACGGTTCGCGTTCGGGTCGATCCAGATCGACGGCAGCACGTACGAGCACGACGTGGTCATCGACGGCGGTCGCGTCCGGAAGCGGAGGAAGGGTCCTTCCAGGTCGCTCCGTCCGCGGTTCGGTCACACGCCGCTCACCCCGGCCGAGGACATCCCGTGGGAGTGCCGCCGCCTGGTCGTCGGCACCGGTGCGGCTGGGTCGCTCCCGGTGACCGACGAGCTGGTGCGGGAGGCCGAGCGCCGGCACGTCGAGCTCGTCGCGATGCCGACCTCGCAGGCGATCGAGGCGCTTCGCGCCGGGTCCCCCGACACGAACGCGATCCTGCACATCACCTGCTGAGCGCGGGAACGGCAGCGCCTCCGCCACAGCGGAGGCGCTCGACCGAGGGGACGCGTCAGACGCGAACCCGATCCACCTCGACCCAGGGCTGCACGGTGGGCCGCGAGAGCCGCTTCAGGCCGACGAGGAACCGCGTCGCGTTCGTCCGACGCACGAGCTCGTACGCCCCGAGCGACAGGACGAACGAGGTCGCCATCACGACCGAGAACTTCGTCGACAGACCCGCGTTCCAGCGCACGACCACGTACGCGACCGCGACGATCACCGTCTGGTGGACGAGGTAGAACGGGTAGGCGGCCGGGTTCGCGTAGCGGAGCGCCCGGTTCTCGCGTTGCAGGAACCGGTGACCCAGCCCGAGCAGCGCGAGCACCCACACCCACGTGTTGACCTGCTGGAAGAGCTCGAACGCGATCTGGATCGCCGATCCGTCCGCCCAGGTGTCCTGGACGCCCGAACGGGCGACCAGGTACGCGACCGTCATCGTCGCGATCGCCGCCCCGAGGAGCGGCCGCCACGCGCGGTGCACCAGCCGCTCGGCCCGCGGGTCGGCGACCATCAGGAACCCGGCGACGAACAGCGCGAGCGAGTAGAACGGGTTCTGCGGCCCATCGTCCGGCGCCGGCAGACCGTTCGCCAGCGCGAGGAGGACCGGCATCGCGAACAGGAGCCACCGCGCGCCGACCGGACGACGGCGCCAGCGCGCGAACATCGGCGCCGCGCCGAGCGAGAACAGGAACAGGAACCCGATGAACCACAGGTGCGCCGGCGTGAACCCGCCCGTGTAGCCGGTCGGATCGCCCCCGAACGTGAAGAACCCCTTGACCGGCTCGATCCCCTTCGACCACTGCGCCAGGTAGGTCTGGGGCGGGACGATCACGAGCAGGCCGAACAGGAACGGGACGAGCAGACGGGCGCGGCGCTCGGCCACGTACCCGCGGGCGGTGCGGTGCCCGAACGCGTACCAGCTGGCGGCGCCGGCGAGCACGAACAGCAACGGCATGTGCCAGGGCTCGAGGAACCCGATCACGCCCCAGGTCAGCCCCTCGCTCGTGTCCGCGTTCTTCACGTAGAAGTCGTCCCACACGTCGAACACGCGCGCCGAGTGGAACGGGATCAGCAACAGCACGGCCAGCACGCGCAGCCAGTCGAGATCGTGGCGGCGAACCGTCGTCGTGCGGCTCCCCGCCTCCGGCGTTCCCTGCAGGGTCTCCATCTCGTGGCCTCCTCTCATCACGACCTACGTGCATCGTGGTCCCGGGGCGGCCCGCCGCCATCGGCGCACGGGTCGATTCCGCGTCAACCCCGAGGTTGATGCTCGGGCGTGATCGGCGGGCCTACAGTGCAGGCGTGGAGGCCAGGGGATCGCTCGGGCGTCGCCTGCGGGCCGCCAACCCGCTGATCGTGGACGGCGCGATCGCGCTCGGGCTCGCCGTGATCATGCTCATCGAGCTCTGGACGCTCCGCGACGAGGCCTCGACCGCAGACGTCGGGTGGTCGGCCGGGTTCGCGCTCGTCCAGACCCTCCCCCTCGCGCTCCGGCGTCGGTACCCGTTCACGGTGTTCGCCGTCATCGGGATCGCGTCGATCCTCTACGACGTCCTGAACCTGCGACCGGACCCCGACACCGACCTGTTCGCGAGCCTGCTCTCGATCTACTCCGTGTCCGCGTACGCGAGCCGGCGGCGGGCCGTCGCGGCCGCGGTCATCCTCGTCGCCGTCCTCGTCGTGCTGAACACCCCGCCCATCACCGACGAGGAGGACTTCGCGAGCCTCCTCACCCAGTTCGCGCTGATCGGCGGCGCCTGGGTCGTCGGGCAGAACACGCGCTACCGCCGACGCGAGGCCGAGCTCCTCGCGGAGCGCGCGCGGGCGATCGAGCGCGAGCGGCTCGAGCGCGACCGCATCGCGGCGCTCGAGGAGCGCGACCGCCTGGCGCGCGAGATCCACGACGTGATCGCGCACAGCGTGAGCGTGATCGCGGTGCAGGCGGGAGCCGCGCGCTCGATCGCCGAGCAGCGGCCCGACCGCGCGCGCGAGGCGCTCGCCTCGATCGAGCGGGTGAGCCGCGAGACGATGGTCGAGCTCCGCCGCGCGCTCGGGACGATGCGGACGCCGGCCGAGAGCGCCGAGCTCGCGCCCGCGCCCGGCCTGCACGCGCTCGACGACCTGGCCGAGACCGTCCGCGCTGCCGGGGTCCAGGTCGACGTCGTGCGTGAGGGCGATCCGACCGACGTGCCCGCGTCGATCGACCTGTCCGCGTACCGCATCGTTCAGGAGGCCCTCACGAACACCGTGAAGCACGCGGCGCCGACGGCCGCGCACGTGCTCGTGCGGACCGATCCCCACGAGCTCGAGGTCCGCGTGCACGACGAGGGACCCCGCGAGGGGGCGCGCGTCCGCCGAGATCCCGACGACCGGATCCCGGGCGGCGGTCACGGCCTCGCGGGGATGCGCGAGCGCGTGGGGATGCTCGGCGGGACGTTCGAGGCCGGCCCGGACGGCCCCGGCTTCTCGGTCCGGGCCCGGATCCCGCTGCGGGCGCCGGAGCGCGAGCCGTGAGCATCCGCGTCGCGCTCGTCGACGACCAGGCGCTCGTGCGCTCGGGCTTCCGGATGATCGTCGAGGGACAGCACGACATGGAGGTCGTGGCCGAGGCCGCCGACGGGATCGAGGGCGTCGCGGAGACGCTCCGCACCCGCCCCGATGTCGTCCTGATGGACGTCCGGATGCCCAAGATGGACGGGATCGACGCAACGCGCCGGATCGTGGAGTCGGAGGGCGTCGCCGCACGCGTCCTGATCCTCACCACGTACGACCTGGACGAGTACGTCTTCCGCGGCCTGCGCGCGGGGGCCAGCGGCTTCCTGCTGAAGGACGTCGCGCCCGAGGAGCTGGTGCGCGCGATCCGCCTCGTCGCCGAGGGCGAGTCGCTGCTCTCGCCCTCGGTCACCCGCCGGCTGATCGAGGAGTTCGTCCGAACGCCGGACCGCACGGCCCCGGCGCCCGCGGAGCTCGAGACGCTCACCGAGCGCGAGCGAGAGGTACTCGCGCTGATCGCGCACGGCCTCACGAACCAGGAGATCGGCGAGCGCCTGTTCCTCAGCATGGCGACGGTCAAGACGCACGTGAACCGCGTGTTCGGCAAGCTCGGCGTGCACGACCGCGCGCAGGCCGTCGTGCTCGCCTACGAGACCGGCGTCGTCCTCCCGGGCGACCGCGGGTCCCCGTCGTGACGCTCAGCGTCTGCGGAGCCTCCGGTCCCTCACGATCTCGCGCACCGCGTGGTGCCCCGGCAGCCCCGTCACGCCACCGCCGGCGTGGGTCGCGCTCGACGCCTGGTACAGCCCCCTGATCGGCGTCCGGTAGTCGGCGTACCCGGGGGCCGGCCGCATGTGGAACAGCTGGTCCACCGAGAGCTCGCCGTGGAAGATGTTGCCGCCGATCAGGTGGTACTCGTGCTCCATCTCGTAAGGGCCGATCACCTGGCGGTGCAGGATCGAGTCGCGGAAGCCCGGCGCGATCTCCTCGAACCGGTCGATCACGCGATCCGCGTAGGCCTCCAGCTCCCCCTCCGGCTGCTCGTCGGACCACCCGGACGGCACCCACTGCGTGAACATCGACATCACGTGCTTGCCCTCGGGCGCGAGCGTCGGGTCGACCACGCTCGGGATCTCGCAGTCCGCGAACGGGCGCTCCGCCGCTCGCCCGGTCCGCGCGTCCTGGAACCCCTGCTCGAGCACGTCGATGTCGTCCACCAGCTCGATCGCGCCGCCGTGGATCTCGGGGTGGAAGCCGGGATCGGCGGTGAACTCCGGCAGACGGTCGAGCGCCAGGTTGATCTTCACGACGCCCGAGCGCGTCTTCCAGTTCTCGATGTCGTGCACGAACGGCGCCGGCAGCTCGGACCGGTCGAGCTGGCGCAGGAACGTGATCTGCGGATGGCACGCGGTGACGACGACCGGCGCGCGCAGCTCCTCGCCGCCCTCGAGCACGACCCCGACCGCGACGCCGCTGCGCACGAGGATCCGTTCGACCGGCGCGTTCACGCGGACCGTCGCGCCGGCGGACTCGGCGGAGGAGCGGATCGCATCGGCGACCGCCCCCATCCCGCCCTCGGCGAACCCCCAGCCGGCCAGCACCCCGTCGCCCAGGTCGCCGACCGAGTGGTGCGCGAGCACGTACGCGCTCCCGGGCGAGAACGGGCCGAACCACGTCCCGATGACCCCGTTCACCGACTGCGCGCCCTTGATCACCGGGTGCTCGAACCAGCGCGAGAGCAGGTCGGCCGCGCTCATCGTGAACAGCTGCGTGATGTCGGCCACGGTCCGGGGGTCGACCTGCTTGCGCAGGCGCCACGCGAACCGAGCCTGGTCCCACACGTCGCCGAGGCCGCGGCCGCCCACGTTCGGCGGCGTCTGCATCAGGATCGGCGCGAGCACCTTCGTCACGCGGTCCAGCCACGCGAACCACCTCGGCATGTTCTCGGCGTCGCGCCTCGAGAACCGGGCGAGCTGCTCGTAGTCGTCCTTCGGGTCATCCGTCTCGATCAGGGAGCGCCCGTCCGGGAGCGGGATGTACCCGCGGCCGAGCGGGTGCACCGTGTAACCGTGCCGCTCCAGCTGCAGGTCGCGCACGATCGTCGGCGGCATGAGGCTGATCGTGTAGCTGAGGGTGTTGACGCGGAACTCCGGCGCCTCCGGCCATGGCTGACTGGTGTCGGCGGCGCCACCGGTCTTGTGCCTGGCCTCGAGCACCACGGTCCTCGCCCCGCGCCTGGCCAGGTAGGCCGCCGCGACCAGCCCGTTGTGTCCACCGCCGACGACGATCGCGTCGTACGCGTTCGCGCTCACGCTCGAACCTCCGTTCAACGACGAGGGCCGAAGCGTAGTGCGGTCCGTCGCCGGGCGCGACGCGCCGATGGATGACCGACCGCGCATCGGGTATCAAAGAGCCATGGCGTCGACCGCCAACAGCAGCCCCGCCCCGCCGCGCGCCGATCGCGCCGTCGCCGTGCTTCGCCGCGCCCTCGTTCTCGCCGGCGCGGTGGTGGACGGGCTGCGGTGGCTCGCGATCGCCGCCGCCGTCGCGGTGGCCGCGGCGTGGATCGCGGCCGTCGCCTCGGCTCCACCGGCCGAGCCGGTGGACTGGGTCTCGCGGCTGCTCGTCCTCGGCCTGCTGCTGGTGCCCTCGGGTGTCCTGTTCGTGTTCCTGGTGGGGATCCGCGCGCTGCGCGAGCTTCCCGCCAGGTACCGGGAGCTGCCGGCGGACGTACGCCGGCAGGCAGCCGAGCTCGGCGACCCGCGGACGCCGGCCCGCCCGCGTCGAGGGTTGTTCGGCTCGGTCGTCGGGCTCTCGCGGCTCGTGATCGGCTCGCGCGAGCTGCTGTCCCCTTACGCGATCGTCGCGGCGGCGCTCCGTCCGGCGATGCTCATGGCGACGCTCCTGGCGGCGCTCGTCGCCGCGCTCGAGATCCCGGCCGCGGCCCTCGTCCTCCTCGCGCTGGCGGTCACCTAGCCGCCCGTCGCCGTGCGCGCCGCGCGCAGGCGCTCGGCGGAGAGCTCGTGCGCCGCGGTCCTCGCCTGCGGCATGCCGGTGACGGTCGCGAGGAACTCCTCCTGGTCGAGCGCCCACACCGCCCCATCCGTGGCGGCCCGGACCGTCGCCGTCCGCGGCACGTCGTGGAGCAGCGCCACCTCGCCGAAGTGGTCGCCCTCCGCGAGCGTCTGGATCGTCCGGCCCTCGACCAGCACGTCGAATGCGCCCGACTCGATCACGTAGAAGCGGTCGCCGACGTCGCCCTGTCGGACGACCTCGTCCCCGGTCCGCGTCGCGATGCGGTCGAGCTGGCGCGCCACGCGCTCGCGATCGAGGGCGGGCAGCGGGGCGAACATCGGCAGGGCCGAGATCAGCCGCAGCTGGAGCTCCGGGACGACCGCCTGACGGTCGAGCCGACGGAGCCCGCCGACGCCGAGCACGGTGACCACCGGCGTCACCGCCGCGACCACGACGAACGAGCCGCGCAGCCCGACGATCGAATGCAGCGCCGCCGCGATCGGCCCGCCCAGGCCGAACCCGAGCATCCACATCGCCTCGATCGTGCCGAAGACACGGGTGAGGAGCGCGTCGTCGACCACGCGCTGCAGGAACGTCCGACCGGCGACGTCGAGCAGGGTCGTCGCCGCCCCGATGACACCGCTCGCGACGAGCGCCACGGCGACCGCGTCTCCCAGGCCGAGCGCGCCGATCGCCGCGCCGAGCACGATCGCCCCGAGGACGAGCGCGGGCGTCAGGCGCGATCGCCCCACGAGCGCGACCGAGGCCGCCGCCCCCACGAACATGCCGACGGCGACGGCGGTGTGCAGCGCCCCAACCCCCGCCTCGCCGATGTCGAGCGTCTCGAACGCGAGCGTCACGAGCAGGACTTCGAGCGTCCCCCAGACGAGCGTGAGCGACGCGGCGAGCACCAGCAGCAGCCGCGGACCCGGCTGGCGCGCCAGCTCCACCGCGCCGCGGCCCGCGTCGACGACCAGCGACCACGGCGACACCCCCGCCTCGGGGGGGAGCCCGTCGCGCTCGAGATGGACGGTGAACGCGAGCGCGGCGGCGGCGACCAGCACGAGTGCCATCGCCAGATAGGCGACGCCCGCCGTGGAGACCGCCAGGAGCACGGTGACGGCGGCGGTGCCCGCGGTGCCGCCCACGCCCTCGGCGAGCGAGGAGACCGAGTTCGCGGCCGCGACCTCCTCCGGCGAGCGGGCCAGGCCCGGCAGGAGCGAGTGGTGACCCGGCCGGCCGGTCGTGTACGTCGCCATCGCGACCACCGCGGCCCCGTACACGACGAGATCCGGGAGCTCGAGCAGCATCGCCAGGGCCGTCATGCCCGTGGCCACCGCCTGCGCGGCGTAGCCGAAGGCGACGACGCGGTCGCGGCGGCGGCGGTCCCCGAGCGCCGCCGCGATCGGCGCGACCACCGCGGCGGGGACGAGCAGGACGAGCGCGACGAGGCCCGTCGCGGCGGTTCCACCGCGGTCGAACGCGTAGACGAGGATCGCGATCCACGTCGCAGGTTCGGCGACGTTGAAGGCCAGGAAGGCGAGCTCGGCCCGGCGGATCGGCCGGTTGCCGACGACACCGCGAACCGCGCGGAGCGGCGGGCCGAGGGTGACGAGGAGCCAGTTCACCGCGGGAGCATCGCACGCCGGGGGCCGGTCGGTCGGCCGGCGGTCAGTCCGACGGCGGCGCGTAGGTCCAGTCGGCGCGCTTCGAGGCGTAGCCCTCGTCGTAGCGGAACCGCCCCGCGGCCTCGTCGAGGTCCACGATCTTCGGCAGCATGAGGTCGTCTCGATGCGGCTCGCAGGGGGCGCCCGCGTGCGCCTCGAACTCCGGGCGGAAGGTCTGGAGCAGGCTCTGCATCAGCAGGCTCTCCCCCGTCGGGAGGGCGCACTTCTGCCCGTCGGTCACCGTCTTCGCGCGCGCGAGCATCAGGTCGACGTCGCCGGCGTCGCCCTCGCCGCGCTCGATCCGCTCGAGGTGCGCGGTGATCTCGCCGGAGCCGAACTTGCACGGCGGACATTGCCCGCACGACTCGATCCACAGGAACCGGGAGTACAGGTGGGCGACCTGCACGATGCACGTCGTCTCGTCGTAGACGGCGAACCCACCGGATCCGAGCGCCGAACCCGCGCTGGCCATGTCCTCGAAGTCGAGCGGGACGTCGAGTTGCGAGGCGATCAGCGCGGTCGTCGACGAGCCCGGCACGATCGTCTTCAGTCCCCTGCCGGCGCGGACACCGCCGCCGACGTCCTCGATCAGCGTGCGCAGGGACGTGCCGAGCGGCAGCTCGAACACACCTTCGCGCCGGACGTCGCCGGCCAGCGTGAACAGCATCGTCCCCGGCGACGACCTGGTGCCCGAGGAGCGCAGCCAGTCGGCCCCGTCGCGCAGCACGTGCGGCACGTTCGCCAGGGTCTCGGCGTTGTTCACGAGCGTCGGGTTCTGCGACGGCGGCGATGCGAACAGGCCCTCCATGTACGGGCGGGCCGAGCGCGGCATCGGCGGCCGTCCCTCGACGACCTCCAGGAGACCGGTCTCCTCCCCGAACAGGTACAGGTCCGGGCCGAGGACGAGCTCGACCGGGACGGGGTCGAAGACGCCCGCGTCGTGCATCTCCTGTGCGGCGCGGGCGAGGGCGTCGGCCTCCGGCGTGAACGCCTCCTTGAGCCCGATGTACGCGCCCGTGGCGCCGATCGCGTACGCCGCGATCAGGATGCCCTCGAGCACCTGATACGGGTTCTTGCGCACCAGGAGGCGATCCTTGAACGTCGCCGGCTCCCCCTCGGCGGCGTTACACACGACGTACCGGTCGCCGGTGCCGACCTCGCGGATCGCGCGCCACTTCTCGCCCGTCGGGAAGCCGCCGCCACCACGCCCGCGCAGCCCGCTCTCGCGCACGATGCCGATCACGCCCTCGGGAGGGATCCCGAGCGCCGCCTCCAGCCCGCGGAGGCCCCCGGCGGCGCGGTAGTCGTCCAAGCTGGCGCACGCGGGATCGATCAGACCCACGCTTCATCTTGGCACGCGCGCGAACAGCGGGTTTCGCACCGGCCGCCGTCGGGAAGGAGCCGTCCGTCGATGCGAGACGATCGGAGGGACCGGTGAACACGACCAAGACCGTGAACGCGCTCGGCGAGTCCGCCCTGACGGGGTGGCGAGGCAGGGTCGGCGGCGCCGTCGCTCGACCGATCGCCCGACGCACGCGGTTCAGCGAGCAGCAGGTGCGGGCGTGGATCGGGATAGCCCTGCTCGCGTACCTCCTGTATCGCTTCCTCCGGCCGACGATCGCCGCGCTCCGATCGACGGACTGACGGGATGAACCGCCCGCGGCGGACGCCCGTAGCAGTCAGGAGGACCACGGAGGGAGGTGCGCGATGACACGTCGGCTTCTCCTCGTGCTGGCTGCGCTCGTGACGGTGGGGCTCCTCGTCCCGGCCGTCGCGGTGGCGGACCCGGGCGGGCGCCCGTTCACGACGGCGCTCACGGGCGCCGCCGAGCTGCCGGGCCCGGGCGACCCGGACGCCAGCGGAGGCGCGACGCTCAGCCTGAACCAGGGCCAGGGCACGGTCTGCTTCTCGATGAGCTGGGAGGACGTGGACGGCACGGTCTCCGCCAGCCACATCCACCTCGGGTCGGCTACGGAGTTCGGGGGCGTCGTCGTTCCGATGTTCGTCGGCGCTTCCTTCGCCGGGACCGGCGAGGCCAGCGGGTGCGCGACGGACGTCGAACCCGAGCTGATCAAGGCCATCCGGCAGGATCCGTCGGGCTACTACGTGAACGTCCACAGCGACGTGTTCCCCGCCGGCGCGATCCGGGGCCAGCTCGGCAAGTAGCCCCCGCGCCGCGCGAGGTCCACACCCTCGTCGCCGACCTCGAGCGTCCGATCGGCACGTACCCTGTACGGCCGGCGTCGGCGGTCCCGGCCTGGCCGGCCGCCGCGCTCCATGCCGGCCTGGTCGAGGAGTGCCGCCTCACCCTCGCACCGGTGGTGGTGGGAGGCGGCACCCGGTTCTTCCCCGACGACGTCCGTTTGACGCTCGAGCTGCTCGACGAGCGGCGGTTCGGAACGAGATGGCGTACCTCCGGTACCGCGTCGGCGCGTGACCTCGCACACCCGACGGGTCGGTCTCGACCTCGAACCGAGCTCATCCGGACCACACGCCTCGGCCGCGAGACCGAAGGCTCAGCCGCGCTCGCGCAGGACAGCGAGGCGGGAGCGGTACTCGTCCTCGTCGATCTCGCCGCGCGCGTACCGCTCGCCCAGGACGGCCCGCGGTGAACGCTCGTCGCCCCACCGGCGCCGCCACGGACCACGCCAGGTGAACGTCCAGAACAGCGCGATGATCACGAGCCACGCCAGGGGGAAGATCCATCCCCATCCCCAACCGTCGCGGCCGATGGCCGACAGCATCGCCTCCATCGTGGTTCGACCTCCCTTCCTTCTGCTCCGTCGGCACCATCGTGGCCGAGGCACGGCCCGACGTCGTCGTCCGGCGGGAGGCTGATGGCGCTACGCCGCAGGACGTACCGGCCCCGGGCGCCTACGACCCGCGGCTACTCGGCGCGGCCCGGCGCGACCAGGCCCGACTCGTACGCGAACACGACGAGCTGCGCGCGGTCGCGGGCGCCGAGCTTCACCATGGCGCGGCTCACGTGGGTCTTCGCCGTCGCGGGGCTGACGAACAGCCGAGCCGCGATCTCGTCGTTCGAGAGTCCCGCGGCGACGAGCCCCATCACCTCGCGCTCCCGCTCGGTGAGCTGCTCGAGGTCGCCGCTCGGCGGCGCCCCGCGGGTCCGGGCCGCGAACTCCTCGATCAGCCGCCGGGTGATCGAGGGCGACAGCAGCGCCTCGCCCCCGGCCACGACGCGGACCGCCTGGATCAGCTCGGCGGGCTCGGTGTCCTTGAGGAGGAACCCCGCGGCGCCGGCCCGGATCGCGTCGAACACGTACTCGTCCAGACCGAACGTGGTGAGGATCACGACGCGGACGTCCTCCAGCCGCTCCTCCGCCGCGATCGTCTTCGTCGCGGCGAGCCCGTCCGTCCCCGGCATCCGGATGTCCATGAGCACGACGTCGGGCCGATGCTCGAGCGCCTGACGCACCGCTTCTTCGCCGTCACCCGCCTCGCCGACGACCACGACGTCGTCCTCGGCGTCGAGGAGCGCTCGGAACCCGGCCCGGACAAGGGCCTGGTCGTCGGCCAGCAGCACGCGGATCATCGGCGGCGCCTCCGCGGCACCACGGGCCCCGCGCGCCGGCTCATCCCGACCCGGCGTCGATGACCGCGTACAGCCGCCATCGGGCCGGCACCCCCTTCAGCTCGTGCTCGCCCAGGTCGGTGAAGCCGATGCCCGAGCCCGTCACCAGGTCCCGCACCGTGCTCGAGACCACCACCTGGGCCGGCGGCGCGACGCCCAGGATCCGCGACCCGATGTGCACGGCGATCCCGCCGATGTCGTCGCCACGGACCTCGACCTCGCCGGCGTGCAGGCCGATCCGGACCTCGATGCCCTCGGCCCGGAGGTCGTCGCGCATGTCCAGGGCGCACCGGATCGCCCGGGCCGGGGCATCGAACATCGCGAGGAACCCGTCGCCCGTGGTCTTGACCTCGCGGCCGCCGTGACGCTCCAGGGCGCCACGGATCAGGGCATCGTGGCGGTCGAGCAGGTCGCGCCACTGGCGGTCGCCCACTCGGGCGGCACGCTCGGTCGAGGCGACGATGTCGCTGAACACCACCGTCGCCAGGATCCGCTCCGGCTCCGGCTCGGTCCGCGGCCCGTCGCGGTCGGCGAGCGCGGCGATCACCCGGCGCGTGACGCTCGGCGACAGGAGGGCATCACCGCGAGCCACGGAGCGGACCCCCTGGATCAGCTCGGCCGGCTCGGTGTCCTTGACGAGGAACCCGGTGGCACCCTCGCGCAGCGCCTCGAACACGTACTCGTCCAGGTCGAACGTCGTGAGGATCACGATCCGCGTCCGGTCGCGCCGCTCGTCGCGGACGATCCGTCGCGTCGCCTCCAGGCCGTCCACGCCCGGCATCCGGATGTCGAGCAGGACGACGTCGGGCGAGAGCTCGGACGCGAGGCGCACCGCCTCCTCGCCGTCGTCGGCCTCCCCCACCACCTCGATGTCGTCCTGCGCGTCCAGGAGGGAGCGGAAGCCCGCCCGCACGAGCGCTTGGTCGTCCGCGAGCAGCACCCGGATCATCGTGGGCCCTCCAGCGGCAGTAGCGCGCGGACCCGGAACCCGCCGCCGGGGCGCGGCCCGACCTCCAGGTCGCCGCCGAGCGCCGCCACCCGTTCGCGCATCCCGCGCACGCCCTTGCCGGCGCCGTCGGTCGGGCGCGCCGAGGCCTCACGTCCGTCGTCGTCCACCCGGACCGTGAGCTCGCGCTCGCCGTATGTCACGCGGACGGTCGCGGTGGCGCCGCCGGCGTGCCTGGTGACGTTCGTGAGCGCCTCCTGGACGATCCGGTAGGCGGCGACGTCCACGCCGAACGGCAGCGGTCGAGGCTCCCCCTCCGTGCGGATCCGCACGTCCAGTCCCGCGGCGGCCGCCTGCGTCACCAGGTCCTCCAGCCTCGAGAGGGTCGAGGTCGGGGACCGGGGTGCGCGCTCGCCCTCCTGCCGCAGGATGTCGAGCACCGAGCGCAGCTCGGCCAGGCCCTCCCTGCTCGCGTCCTTGATCGCCGACAGCGAGCTGCGGACCTGGTCGGGCAGCCCCTCGTTCACGTGCAGGGCGACGCCCGCCTGCACGTTGATCAGCGACAGGTGGTGGCCGAGCGCGTCGTGGAGCTCGCGGGCGATCCGCAGCCGCTCTTCGCTGGCGAGGCGGAGGGTCTCCTCCTCGCGGATCCGGACGGCCTCGGCCGCGCGCTCCCGGCGGACGCGGACGGCCTCCGCCGTGCCGAGCAGCACGAGGAGCCACGCGGCGAGCGCCGCGATCCCGACCCACGAGGGCAGCGGACGGTCCCGGAACCAGGCGTCCAGCCACGGGAACGTGGCGAGCCCCGCCGCCGCGACCACGAGGGCGCCGACCCGGTGCCCCTGCAGGACCGCCGTGACGTAGGCGACCACCAGCGGTAGCCAGACCGGCCCCGACGCGTACCCGAGCGCCATGTACGCGAGCGTCGCCCCGAAGACGACGACGAGCGTCGCCACGGGGTACCGGCGCCGCACCACGAGCGGCGCCGCGGCGAGGACGAGCAAGGCCACCGCCCACACGTCCAGGTCCCGCCGGTCCGGCTGCCCGTGCGAGGCGAAGTACGTGCCGACGAGCATGACGACCGCCAGGCCGGCGGCCAGCGCGAGGTCGGCGGCGCCTCCGTCCCGGAACGCCTGCCGCGCACGAGCCCGCGCCTGGATCGCCGACATGGGAACCACCCTAGGGTGGGTGCCCGGTTGCGTCATCGCCGGCCGGGCGCGATCGCGCCTACCACGACGGGAGTAGACCGCGGACCGTCCTGCGACCGGCGTCGCCTCGACGGGACCCGCCGGTGGACGGCTAGCGGGGGCGCTGCTCCTCTGCCTCGCGCGAGCGCCGGCGCTGGATCTCGGCCTGCGCGTGGTCGCCGCGCCGTTCCGAGACCTCGGCGAGCGCGCGCCACGTCCAGCTGGCCAGCTGGCGCTCGCCGAGCTCCTCCGAGATCCGGACCGCCGAGCGCAGATCCTCGTCGGCCTCGTCCAGCCGCCCGAGCTCCCGCTTGACGATCCCTCGCTCGGCCAGCGCGTCGCCGAGCTCCCAGCGCGCGCCGAGTTCCTCGAACACGGCGATCGCCTTGTCGAAGCACGGGATCGCCTCGTCGTGCCGACCCTGGTCCTCGAGGGCCCGGCCGCGCTGGACCGTGGTCACCGCGATGCTGAACTGGTCGCCGGTCGCCTCGGCCACGGCCATCGCCTCGTCGCTCAGCGCGAGCGCCTCGGCGAGCGCGGCGTCGCGCGCCGGGCCCTCCCGCTCGGGCCCGCCGGTGCGGTTGATCGAGAGCGAGTTGAGCGCCCGGGCCCGCGCCCAGCCATCATCGGGATCGGCGACCTCGAGGGCGCGGCGCCAGATCGCGTCGGCCTCCTCGTACCGGCGGCGGGTCCACGGCACCCAGCCGGCGAACAGCAGCGTGCGCGCGAGCGCCCAGGGCTCATCCAGACGCTCGGCCGCGGCGAGCGAGCCGTCGAGGAGCTCCTCGGCGCGGTCGACGTCCGCCTCGACGTTGATCGCGATGTCGCCGAGGAACCGCAGGGCGAGCGCGAGCGCGAACGGATCGTCGAGCCTCGTCCCGAGCCCGATCGCTGCGTCGAGCGCCTGGGTTGCGGCCGGGTACTCGCCCAGCCAGTAGCGCGCCTCGCCGATGCCGGCCAGCGCCCGTGCCTCGCGCACCCCCCACCGGTCCTCGGGACCGGCGAGCGCGAGCGCGCGCTCGTAGAGGTCGACCGCCGTGCGGCCCTCCATCCGGCGGCGGGCACGGTCCCCCGCCTTCACGAGCGCGTCCGCCGCGCGCTCCGCCACCGTCCGGTCGTCGGGGTCCAGGTCGAGGGAGGCGAGCGCCGCGAGCTCCAGGTGGTCCGAGGCCCACACGTGCCGCCCGGCGGCAAGGAGGTGGTCGGCGATCGCCTGGTGCAGGCGCACGCGCTCCCGCTTCGGGAGGCTGGCGTAGGCGACGTCCTTCACCGTCGTGTGCCGCAGCCGCCACCGCGTCGGGCCCCGGCGGCGCTCCTCGCGGACGACGATCTCGGCGTCCTCGAGCTGCCGGAGCTCGTCGGATGTGGCCCCGGGGTCGATCACCTGGAGCTCGTCCAGGTCGAACGAGACGAAGAACGTGGACGCAGCACGGGCGAGCTGACGCAGCCGCGGCGGCAGCGCGTCGATCCTCGCCGACACCAAGGCCTGCACAGTGGGCGGCCGCACCGGGCGCGGCGACGGCGTCCGCTCCCCGTCGCGCTGGAGCATCCCGGTCGTCTCGATGATGAAGAACGGGTTGCCGTCGGCCCGCGCCGCGATCTCGGCCGCCTCGGCGTCGTCGATGCCGCCGCTCGCCGCCTGCCGCACGAGGTTCACCGACTCCTCGGCCGAGAGCGGATCCAACCGCAGCAGCGTGGCGTTCGCGGTGTCGCCACCCCATCCGGGGCGCTCCTCGAGCAGCTCGGGTCGCGCGAGCACCACGACCATCGCCCGGCGCGGACCGTGCCGAGGCGTTGCGCCGAGCCGCGAGATCAGCTCGAGCATCGGCGGGTGCAGCCCCGCCGCATCGTCGAACAGGAGGACCGCAGGCCGGTCGCGCGTGAGACCGTCGATCAGCGACACGAACCCCGCCTGGACGTCGTTCACGAACGCCGACTCGTCGCGGCGCTCCGCCATCCCGAACAGGAGCGAGAGGCGCTCGACCGTCCGGTCGACGTCCGGCGGCGCCGCGGTCTCGACCAGATCGCGGAGTCGACGCCTGGCCTTCTCGGGGGGGTCGTCCTCGTCCAGGCCGGCGAGCTCGCTCACGATCGCGGCGGCCGGCGCGAACGTGGCCGTGTCCGCGAACGACAGGCTGCGCCCGGCGAGCGCCAACACGTCGTCGCCGAGGCCGGCCACGAGCTCGTCGGCGAGCCGGGTCTTGCCGATGCCGGGTTCGCCGACGACGGTCACGAGCACCGGGCGTCCGTGCGTCGCGGCGCGGTTCAGGCTCTCGCGCAGGATCGAGAGCTCGCTCGCGCGCCCGACGAACGGTATCGTCCGGCGTGCCGAACGCGCCGCGAGTCCCTCGACCGGGAACGCGGCGAGGTCGCCGTCGAACCCCTTCGCCGGAGCCTCTCGCCGACCGCCGAAGGAGACCGCGTCGGCGGTGAGCGCGAACGTCGTCTCGCCCACGACCACCTCGCCGGGCTGCGCGGCGGCCTGCAGGCGCGCGGCCGCGTTCACGACCGGTCCGGTCACGAGCAACTGCCCGACCGGCCCGATGCCGGTGGCGGCCTGGCCGGACTCGATCCCGACACGAACCTCGAGCGGCTGGGCCATGCCGAGGTCGGCGCTCATGCGCCGGAGCCGTCCGCGGATCGCCAGCCCCGCGCGAACGGCGCGCAGCGCATCGTCCTCGTGCACCGTCGGCAGGCCGAAGACCGCCATCACCGCGTCGCCGATGAACTTCTCCGGACGTCCGCGCAGCGCCTGCAGCTCCTGCGTGGCCACGTCGAAGAACCGCCCCTGGATCTCTCGCGCGCGCTCGGGCTCCAGGCGCCGGGCGAGCCCCGTGGAGTCCACCAGGTCGGCGAACAGCACCGTGACCATCTTGAGCTCGTCGGTCCCGAGCGGCGCGCCCACGACCGCGCCGCAGTTGGGGCAGAACCGGGCGCCCTCCGGCAACGGCTGACCACAGACCGAGCAGGGCATCTTCGAAGGATACGCGCCGGACCCGACAGGGACCCGGGGACGCTACCCGACGCGACGGGCGCGGGCCTCGGCGCGGGGACGCCGGAGCTTGACCGTGACGAACGGGTGACGTGCGAACCGGCTGTGGACCCCCTCACACGTCGAGCAGAACCGCGACCGGCACCGCAGGCACGTCGTGGTCGTCACGAACGTGTGGCACGCATCGCATCGTTCCACCGGCGTCATCCCGTCCTCGCACGCTCACGACGCACGTTGCGGACCCTAATCCATCGGCGCGCCAGAATCTCGAGTTGAGGTCACGGATCTCGAGGCCGTCTCAGACCGGCTGCCAGTCCGGCCGGCTGTCGAGCGCAGGCGAGCCCGTGAGCAGCGTAGCGTTCGACCCGTCGGGATCGATCAGGTACAGGTCGCACGCGAACTCCTCGCACCTCGAGACGACGATCCTCGTCCCGTCCGGCGCGAAGGACGGCCAGAACTCGTTCAGCGCGTCGTTCGTGAGCCTCGTCGCGTCGCTCCCGTCAGCCCCCATCACGAACGCCTTCGGCCCGAGTCGTGGGGTCTCCCGGACGAAGACGATCCGATCGCCGTCCGGCGCCCACGAACCCTGGAAGTCGTGGAGCCGGCTCCGCGTGAGCCGCGTCAGGTCCGAGCCGTCGGGCGCGATCGTGTAGAGATCCTCGTCGGTCGGCGCGCCGGTTTCCCGGGCGCGGGAGAAGAGGATCCGGCTGCCGTCCGGGGACCACTCGGGCGCCCGCTCCACGATGCGCGGCGAGGTCGTCAGCCGCGTGAGGTTCCGCCCCCGCCGACCCACGGAGTACAGGTCGGTCCCCTCGCGAGCGTTGTGGACGAACACGATCGTCCTGCCGTCCGGGGACCACGCCGGGGCGAGGTTGAAACCCGGCCGGAACCGGGTCACGCCGCGGACGTCCGACCCGTCGGCCGCCATCACGAAGATGTCCGTCTTGCCGGTCCGCCGGGCGCCCGAGAACGCGATCCGCGTGCCGGCCGCGTTCCACGCCGGCTCGCTCGCGTTCCTCCGGACCACCACCGCATCGGAGCCATCGGGCTCCATCGTGAGGATGCGGTCCGGCCGCGTGAACGCGATGCGGCCGTTCGAGCCCGGGAAGACCGCCTCGGCCGTCGGGACCGCCGACAGCAGCCAGCCGACGGCGGCGATCGCGACGATCGAAAGTCGTGCGCGCATGGGAACCCTCCTCGTGGTCGCGCTCTCGCGTTCGAAGACGCCTCACCGTGCCCTCACGTTCCCGGTCCAGAGGCTTCGCCACGGTGGGGCGGGTAGCCCCCACCAGGGCCGAGGAGGCGCCTAACGGCGGAGGACGTCCCCGAGCCCGACTTCCCCCCGCAGGACGAAGTGCAGCTCGATCAGGTCGTCGAGCGTGAACGGAAGCGCGTCCGGGTCGGGAGCCCGATCCTCGGGCGGCAGGGCGGGGCCCTCCTCCGGTCCCGCCTCGGTGACCCTCGCGCCCGCGGCCATGAGCACGGCGAGCGTCTTGCGCGTCGCCGGCTGCTGCACCCTCGCGCTGCACGACGGGCACGTGAACGAGAACGAGCCCTCGTCGGCGGTCGCCGCGACCGAGAGCGTGATCAGGCGGGGCTGGATCTCCACCCGTCCGCAGCTGGGGCACTTCGTCCTGATGGCCGGACACCTCCGTCGTGGGCCGCCGGCACCCGCGGCCACCGACCCCCGACGGCTGTACCCACCCCGAGCGGTTCCTACTCGACGATCACGCCGGCTGACGCTGCAGCCCGAGCGTCCGGTAGTCGTGGAGCCGGTTCGACCAGGCCTGGCCGACCGCGAACTGGAAGCCCGGCGTCGCGGCGACCTCGAATAGCTCGCCCCCTGTCCGCCGGTTGTCGCTCCTCACGACGCGCCACCGCTCTCCGTCCCAGCGCTCTACCAGCGTCCGGAATCGACCGGCTTGCTCGTCCCGGTACGTGCCGACCGCGAACACCCGACCGCCCGCGAGCGCCGCGACGCCCGCGAGCATCTGGGCGTCGTCCGACGGGTTCGCGACGGGGACGCGGGTCCAAGCCTCCCCGTCGAAGTGGAGCGACAGGTTCCTCGTCCGCCGCGCGGTGGTGACCTCGCCCACGGCCCACACGTCGGACGGCGAGATCGCGACGACGTCCTCGAGGTTCGAGGCGTCGAAGCGGTGCTTCGTGCCCGCCGGCAGGGTGTAGACGCTCCAGGCCTCGCCGTCCCAGTGCTCGGTCAGGGCGCGCTCGACCCAGGCGTCGGCGACGAAGACCTCGGTGTTCCCGACCGCCTAGACGTCGTCTGGCCCGGTCCCGGAGACCGCGTAGAGCTCGGTCCACGTATCGAACTCGGGCGCGTCCACGATCTGCCAGGCCTCGCCGTTCCAGCGCTCGATCAGCGGCCGCGGCGGCGCGTCGGGCACGATCGACCAGCGGCCGACCGCCCAGGCGTCGTCGGGCGCGAGCGCGAGCACGTCGGTGAAGATCGTGTTGACGTACGTGCCCGGGGGCGCCGGAGCCTCGACGACCTCCCAGGAGTCCCCGTCCCAGTGCTCGATGAGGCCCTCGGCGCCGTTCGGCGACGACGCGTAGCCGACGGCCCACACGTCCGTCGAGGACGACCCGCCGACCGCGCTCAGCCCGACCGACGCGTGGGCCACCGGGACGAGCCTCCACCCGGCGCCGTCCCAGTGCTGGGCCATCGGCACCGTTGCCCCCTGCGCCTCGTCGAAGCTCGAGCCGACGGCCCACGCGTCGGTCGGGCTGAGCGCCGCCATCCCGCGAAGGTCGTTGCCCTGCTTCCCGGCGTTCGCGGTCGGGAGGATCCGCCACGCGGGGCTCGCCGCCCCGGCCGACGCGGGCAGCAGCGTGAGGACGAACAGCACGGCGAACAGGACGAGCGCGAGGCGGCGGAACCCCCGCCCCAGCCGGTTGGAGCCCTTCGTCGTCTCGTCGTTGCGGTCCATGTCTCTCTCCCTCCCCGAGGGTCCCCCGCGGCGCCCCACGCGCCGTCGTCTCCTCGGTCGGCGATGGTGCCATCCGAAGTTCGTCCGGACCATGGCCGTGGACGTCACGATCGCGTCGCGGTAGGGAAGGTCTCCGTCACCGAGCGCCACTGCGGAACAGGGCTGGGGCGCCTGAGCGTCCCCCGACCGCCGGCGGCGCGATCCGGGCGTGCGGCCGATCGTCCGTCCGCGACGTCGGCGTGAGGTTCGCCATGCCCGCGTCGAGCTGAGGGCGACGATCCGGCCGGCGTCTCGCTCAGGGCTCGGGGCGGCGGCGGCTCTCGCGGGCGGCCCGCTCACGGAAGAGGATCCGCTTGCGCTCCAGCGGGTCGTACCTTTCGGGCGCCATCGACATCGCCCGCGTCCGCCAGAACCCGGCCTGCTCGAGGAGCTCCTCGGCGCGCGCCGAGCCCTCGGCCGTGGCCGAGAGCTTCTCGGCGGCCTCGTGGAGCGTGCGCTCGGCGGCCTCGTAGTCGCCGCGGTCGGCGAGCTCGCGCGCCAGCTTGCCGGCCTGCGCGCTCGACAGGATGACGACCTCCTCGGTCACCTCGGCGTCGGGCGTCGTGGCGGCCGCCTCGTCGGCCGAGACGAGGTTCACCGTGAGCGGGATCCGCACCTGATGGTGCGCGACCTCCTGTCCGACCGAGACGTATCGCAGCACGACGTCGGCGATCCGACGTGGGCCGAGCGAGGCGACGCTCGGCACGTGGAGCTGGAACACCACGCGTCGGTGCTCCTCGCCGAACGCGTCGCCCAGCTGGATCTGGACCCCGCCCTCGACCGGGACGGCCGGGAACTCGTTGAGGATGCCGAGGAACCCCACCTCCGGCTCGGGACGGAGCTCGACGCTGACGTTCTGCGCGACCAGGCTCACGAGGTCCTGGAACTCCTGCGCGAAGATCGCCGGGGCGTCGTCGGGCGTCTCGGCGAAATGGGCGGCGCCGCCGCCGGCGTCGGCCATCGCGGTCATCAGGTCCTCGGCGAACCCCTCGCCGAAGCCGACGGTGGAGGTCGAGACGCCACCGGCGCGCGTCCGCTCGGTCATCCCACGGAGCGAGGGCGTGTCGGTGATGCCGACGTTCGCGAGCCCGTCCGAGAGCAGCACCACGCGCCGCAGCGAGTCGGCGGGCGCGTCCGAGAGCGTCTCGGCGCCCTTCAGCCAGCCGCCCGACAGGTTCGTCATGGAGCCGGCGTCGATCGCGCGGATCGCCGCGAGGAGCGCGTCGCGGTTGCCGTCGACCTGGGTGAGCGGCGCGCGGAGCTGGACCTCGTCGTCGTACGCGACGATCGAGACCCGGTCGGCCGACGACATGCGCCCGACGAGGAACGCGGCGCACTCTCGGGTCACGGCGAGCTTGCGTCCGGCCATCGAGCCGGAGCGGTCGACGACGAGCGCGACCGACAGCGGGGTGCGCTCGGCGTGCTGGGGTGCGGAGGGGGCGACGAGCTCGAGCATGCACCAGACGTCGTGCTCGGACTCGACGGCGAGCAGCTCGTGCTCGAAACGCACGGTGGCCTGCATGAGGGGGCTCCTTCCCGCGCGTATGGGGCCGCGCGACGTGTTCCGGGTATGCAGGTGGTTCCGTGCGTCAGTGTGACCGGTGGGAATGACACGAACGGGTGTTCGAGCCCGCCGGCGTCACATCCCGAGCGCCTGCCGGGCCCGGTCGTTGTCGCTCGTCACGATCACGCCGCGGTCGTGCGTGCCCAGATACATCGCCACGATGTTGACGCCCGCGTCGGCCACCGCCCGCGCGGCCATGCCGAGCGATCCCGGCGTGTCGGCCTGCCCCGACATGTCGGCCACGAGCGCCTCGGCCTCACCCTCCACGGCGAGGCCCGCAGCCTCGAGCGCCCGACGTGCGGCCGCCGCGTCCTCGACGAGGACGTGGATCACGCCGCGTCCGCCCGCGCCGACGCCGCACACGCCCTCGATGTTGACGCCGGCGCCACCGAGTGCCTCTCCCACGCGCGCGAGCTCACCCGGCCGATCCTCGAGCATGATCGTCAGGTCCGTCGCCATCCGGCACCTCCCCTCCCTCGGAGGTTCCGGGTGTACTCCCGCGGGTCACCGCCCGTCAAGCGGTGGCCGCCCCGGCTCACTGCCTGGCGACGCTTTCGGCCAGGTCGCGCATCGACACGATCCCGACGAGCGCGTCGGCCTCGACCACCGGCAGGTGCCGGAACCCGCCCGAGAGCATCAGGTCGAGCGCCGACCCGACCGTCGCGTCGGGACCGGTCGTGACGGGCGACCGGGTCATCCAGCCCGAGACCGACGAGACCCTGGCGGCGTCCGCGGTGGACGACTCGGCCATCGCGCGCATCAGGTCACGCTCGGTGAAGATGCCGACGAGCACACCTTCCTCGAGCACGAGCGCCGAGCCCGCGTGACGCATCGACATCGCGTGGGCCGCCTCGAGCAACGTGGCCGAGGGCTCAACCGTCACGAGGTCCGTCCTCATGACCTCACGGATCGTGTTCATGTCCCCGCCCCTCCCGCGGGCAGCGTTCGGCTACAGCAGCGACGTCTGGTTCTTCGCCGAGCGCCGCGGGCTGCGCTCCGGGGGCGGCGCCGGGTGCTCGACGAGCGCGAGGACGCGGGCGGCCATGAACCGGCCCGAGCGAACCGGGGTCCCGGTCCTGGTGACCTCGGCCACCTCGACGACGCCGCGCAGGGTCGACACCTCGACCCGGCGCCCGGCCTTCCTGGCCTCGATCTCGTAGCGCAACGTGCCGTCGCCCGCGTCCACGACGATCTCGACCCGATCGCCCTTCATGCAGGAGAGCCTACCCCTCCCCACGGACGTGCCGATCCCGGGGAACCCGCCGGCCACGAGCCGAGCGGCGCGACGAGCTTCTTCTTCCCTCGAAGGCGAGGAGCGGGAGGTCGGTCATCCCGAACGTCCCGTCGTCCGGGCCGAGCGAGGGACGCTACCTCGGGTCGCGGACGATCGGAGTCTGGTTGTCCTCGATCGCTCGATGGAAGGTCTCGCCGACGATGAACTGCCCGAGGTGTCTGTAGCCCGCGAGGTCTGCGACGACCCCGCCGGCCGACACCTCTCGGGCGTGGACGAGCTCCGCTCGCACGGCGCTCGCGTTCGGGGTAGCGTTCGGGAGACCCGCGCCGCAAGGAGGGAGCTCATGTCAGGGCACGCTATCCCACATCGGAGGCCGCTCAGCCGGCGTGAGTTCCTGCGACGGGCGGGCATGACCGGGATCGCGCTGCCGTCGATGGCCGCGATCCTCGCAGCGTGCGGCGACGACGGCGGCGGCAACGGCGGCGGCGGCGGCCCGAGCCCGAGCGCCACCCTCCAACTCGCCCGGCCGGACAACCCCGTCACGCTCCCGACCTTCGACTCGAACCCGCCGATCGAGGACGGCCTCTCGCCAGAGCCGGGCCCGCTGCGGGTCATCGGGTACGCGGACTACATCTGGAACCGCGTGCTCAAGAAGTTCAGCAGCCAGTTCGGGGCCGAGGTCGAATGGACCGAATACGCAACGCCGGAGGAGATGGTGCGCGAGATCCAGGCGCATGGGGCCGACTTCGACCTGTGGGTCACCACGACCATCGAGAACCTCGGGAAGGTGGCGACCGCGCAGCTGATCCAGCCGCTCAACCACACGTACCTGCCGAACTTCGAGGCCAACGCGTGGGACGGTGTGAAGAGCCAGTATTTCGACGTGCGGTCGCAGTACTCGGTCCCGTACACGATCTACTCGACCGGCATCGCGTACCGGAACGACCTGGTGACCGACGACGTCGGCGCGATGGACAACCCGTACGACATCTTCTTCGACGCCCGATACGCCGGGCAGACGCACCTGCTCAACGGCGCGCGCGACACGCTCTCGGTCCCGCTGCTGCGCATGGGCGAGGACATCAACACCGATGACCCCGCCGTGCTGGATCAGGCCAAGCAGATGCTCTTGGACGGCGTGGCGTCGATGAACTGGAAGTTCGACCACGTCGACTACAACGAGCTCAACAACCAGTTCGCGATCCACCACACGTGGAACGGGCAGCTGACGTACTACATCTACTACCTGCCCCGGGACGTTTCGATCGAGCAGTTCACATGGGTGTTCCCGCCGGACGCCGCGGGCGGCAAGGCCGGCATCCTGACGACCGACGTCTTCGCGATCCCCAAGGGCGCCAGGAACCCGGTGCTCGCGCATGAGATGATCAACATGCTCTACGACCCCGAGATCGCCCTGGAGAACTACAGCTACGAGGGGTTCCAGCCGCCGAACACGGCGTTCAGCGCCGACCAGGTCATCGCGGACGGCATCGTGCCAGAGAACCTGCGGAACACGCTGATAACCGAGGACGCCCTGCCGCTCGGCAGCAACCCGCTCGAGGTGCAGCAGTACGAACTCGCCCCGGCAACGAACCAGCTGTACCAGCAGATCTACACGGACGTGACCGGCGGGGTCTGAGCCGGTCGTACGGGGTCGTGGCCGAGGAAGCCGCGTCAGGAACGCAGGGGGCCTGGTTCCCCAGGTGGTTCTGGCCGTCGTTCGCGGCGCCGGCGACCCTCTGGCTGATCCTGTTCTTCGTCGTGCCGTTCTACGTGATCCTGGGGATCGCGTTCGGACAGCTGGACCCGATCTTCCTGACCCCGATCCCCGTCTACAACCCGCTGCGGTGGGACTCGACGGCGTTCCTCGAGGTGGTGCGGGACTTCGGCACGAGCGGGTCGGTCTACCAGAGCGCGCTCTGGCACACGCTGCTCTTCGTCGGGATCTCGACGCTGCTCTGCCTGCTGATCGGCTACCCCGTGGCGTACTTCATCGCCCGGCACGCGGGGCGATACAAGATGCTCTTCCTCGTCCTGTTCATCGCCCCGTTCTGGATCAGCTACATGATGCGGATGCTCGGCTGGATGAACCTGTTGCAGCCGAATGGATACGTGAACCGGATCCTCGAAACGCTCGGGCTGATCGACCAGCCGATCCAGTGGCTGAACGGGAAACCGCTCACCGTGATCCTCGGCCTCACGTACGGCTACATCCCGTACATGATCCTGCCGCTGTACGGGACCCTCGATCGGATCAGCTCCGGGACGCTCGAGGCCAGCCGCGACCTCGGCGCCGGACAGATCTCCACGTTCCTTCGGGTCACCCTGCCGCTGTCGCGACAGGGGATCCTCGCGGGGATCGTCATCGTGACGCTCCCGATGTTCGGTGATTACTACACGACGAACCTACTCGCGAGCACGCGGAATACCGCCATGGTCGGGACGCTCATCGTCAGCTCGATGGGCAGCTCCCTCGTGCAGCAGGGGGCGTCACTCGTGCTCCTGCTCCTGATCGCGCTCTTCTTCCCGATGCTGTACTACCTGCGTGAGACCTCGCGGGCGGCCGAGCTGGTGAGCGGCGCATGAGGCGCCTCCTGGGGTGGCTGCGGAACCCATGGGCGAAGGCCCGGTTCCTGTGGATCGTCGCGATCGGATACATGGCGTGGACGCTGCTGCCGGTGGCGATCGCCGTGCTGTTCTCATTCAACTCGACCCGAGCGCTGACGGCGTGGCAGGGGTTCTCGACCCGCTGGTACGTGGGCGACGTGAACTCGGTGTGGAACGACCCGTCGCTGCGGGCGGCGCTGTTCGCTAGCCTGAAGCTCGCGTCGCTCACGGTACTGATCGCGGTGCCGCTCGGCGTGGCGTTCGCGCTCGCGCTCGACCGCTGGCGCGGTCGGTCCTCGGGCGTGCAGAACTTCCTGATGCTCTTCTCGTTCATCACGCCGGAGATCGCGATCGGCGTGGCGCTGTTCCTGTTCGTCGTCCAGCTGGCGACGACGATCGGGCTCGGCTTCACGGCACAGCTCGCCGGCCTGTCCATGTACATGATGGCCTATCCGGTGATCGTGGTCCGGGCCCGCCTCCTCACGATCGGCAAGGAGTACGAGGAGGCCGCGATGGACCTGGGGGCATCGCCGATCGGCGCGCTCCGACGGGTGTTGCTGCCGCTCCTCGCCCCGGCGATCTTCGCGAGCGTCGCGATCGTGTTCGCGGCGGCGATCGACAACTTCGTCATCTCGTCCCAGCTCTCGAGCGGGGCGGGCGACCAGACGGTCCCGGTCATGATCTACAGCGCCGCCCGTCGAGGGCCGCTGCCGTCCCTCAACGCGCTGGCGACGCTGACGCTGGCGGCATCGATGCTGTTGATCGGGATCGCGGTGTGGCTCTACCGGCGCGGCACGCGCGGCGAGAAGCCGAGCGGCCGGCCCGCGCTCCCCATGACGTGACCTAGGCGAGGAGGCCTTCCGCGTACGGATACGGCGTCAGGACCTCGGCGCCCGTCGCGGTGACGAGGATCTCGTCCCCGAGCTTCACCCCGTGCGAGCCGCCAACCTCGCCGGCGTAGATCTCAACGACGAGTGCCATGTCCGGTTCGATCGCGCGGTCGGCGTTCGACTGCTCGTCCTGCGGGTGACAGACGCTCGGGCTCTCCTCCTCGAGGCCGACGCCGTGGATCATGCACTCGTAGCGCTGCTGTAGGTACTTCTCGGGGATCCTCGGCGCCGCCGCCGCGAGCTCGCCGCACGTCACGCCCGGCCGGACGAGCTCGGTCATCTCGAGGAGCCACTCGTGGGCGGCTCGATAGGTCTCGCGCTGCTCGGCGGCCGGACGCGCGTCGCCGCACGGGAACGTGCGCGAGACGCAGTAGAAGCAACCCTCGACGCCGACGGTGTCGGTGTCGACGAACACCAGGTCGCCGGGGTGGATGGCTCGGTCGGTCGCCTCGGCGCGCCACGGGTTCGTGTTCGGGCCCGAGCAGACCGTGTTCGTGGCCAGGTACTCGGCGCCGCGCCGGAGCATCCCCGCCGAGAGCACCGCCAGCAGGTCGCACTCACGGACACCGGGCGCGATCGCGGCCTCGAACTCCGCCAACGCCTCGGTGACGACCCGACCGTTCAGGCGGAAGAGCAGGATCTCCTGTGAGGTCTTGACCTCGCGCGCCCGCTGCGTCACGGGCGCCGAGTCCACGAGCGTCAGGCCTTCCCCCTGGAGCGCGAAGAACGCCGGGCTCCCCAGGCGGTCGATCCCGATCCTTCCGCCTCCGACCCCCAACTCGCGGAGCGCGGCGACCGCCTCTCGGGCGAACGCCCGTGCCGGCGCCGACGGGTCGTCGTAGAACTCCCACATCCGCATCGGTCGGACGTCGGGCGTGCGGCGTCGAGAGCGGTGCACCGAGTTCGGGTGCTCGAACAGGATCGGCGTGCCCTCCACAGGCACGACGGCACACCGCGCGAACGTGCTCATGCTCCAGACCGGCATCGCGGTCACGCCGGTCGCGTACCGCGTGTTCGGCTCGCTGAACAGCAGACAGCCCTCGAGGTCGTGATCGCGCATCGCGTCCTGCAGCCGCGCGAGCCGCTCCGTCCGCAGGAACTCGAGATCGACGGGCGCGGGCTCGACCGAGGACGTGGCCACGGCCGGAGCGTATCCCACGATCCCGGGGCTCCTGCTCACGTTTCGCCGGACCGGAGATAGCCTTCTGCGCCATGGCGAA
>DASTPT010000013.1:0-11800 GCA_035762085.1 Actinomycetota bacterium
CGTTCGAGCGCTGGTTCACGTGGGGGCTGGTCGGGTGCGCGGTGGGCCTCGGCACGCTGGTCGTCGCGGTGCTCTGGTGGTGGGGGCTCGCGCTCGCGGGGCTCGTGGCGCTCGGCCTCGGCGCCGGCGCGTTGCTCTCCCCCTCACTCACGGCGTTCAGCCACACGGTCGCGGGGGAGAACATGCTCGGCCTCGCGGTGTTCAACGTGCTCCGGCTCAGCTCGTTCGCCGTCGGCGGGCTGATCGGGGCGAGCGCGCTCGACCTCGGCGAGGTGTGGGTGGCGTTCGCCGTCGCGGCGGGCGTGTGCCTGGCCGCCGCGTTCCGGATGTCGAAACCGTCGAGCGCCCGCGCGGCGAGTGGGCGATGATGTCGCGACGATGGCGGACGAGCACCGCACCGAGACCGACTCGATGGGCGCCATCGAGGTGCCCGCCGACCGCTACTGGGGCGCGCAGACGCAGCGCTCGATCCACCACTTCTCGATCGGGTGGCCGCAGGCCGACCGCATGCCGATCGAGGTCGTCCGCGCGATGGGGGTCCTGAAGAAGGCCGCGGCCCTGGCGAACGTCGAGAGCGGGCGCCTGGACCCAGAGCTCGGACGCCTGATCGTTGAGGCGGCCGAGCGCGTGATCGGCGGCGAGCTGGACGACCACTTCCCGCTGTTCGTGTGGCAGACGGGCTCGGGCACGCAATCGAACATGAACGCGAACGAGGTCATCGCGAACGTCGCGATCGAAGCTGCGGGCGGGGTCCTCGGCTCGAAGAGCCCCGTGCACCCGAACGACCACGTGAACCTGTCGCAGTCCTCGAACGACACGTTCCCGACCGCGATGCACATCGCCGGCGCCACGACGATCGTCGGGGACCTGCTCCCGAGCGTCCGCGAGCTCCGCGACGCGCTCGCGCGCCGATCGACGGGGTTCGCCGACATCGTGAAGATCGGCCGGACGCACCTCCAGGACGCCGTGCCCCTGACGCTCGGGCAGGAGTTCGGCGGGTACGTCGCGCAGCTCGACGCCTGCATCGCCCGGATCGAGCAGGCGCTGCCCGGCCTGTACGAGCTGGCGATCGGGGGGACGGCCGTCGGGACCGGCCTCAACGCTCCGGAGGGCTTCGGCGCCGCCTGCGCGGCGAAGATCGCCGAGGTCACCGGTCTGCCGTTCGTGGACGCGCCCGACAAGTTCTCGGCGCTCGCCGCGCACGACGCCGTCGTGTTCATGAGCGGGGCGCTCGCGACGCTCGCCGGTGCCCTCATGAAGATCGCGAACGACGTCCGGTGGCTCGGGTCCGGGCCTCGGGCCGGGATCGGCGAGCTGCGGCTGCCCGAGAACGAGCCGGGTTCGTCGATCATGCCGGGCAAGGTGAACCCCACGCAGTCCGAGGCGATGACGATGGTCGCGTGCCAGGTCCTCGGGAACGACACGGCGACCAAGGTCGCCGGCTCGCAGGGGAACTTCGAGCTCAACGTCTTCAAGCCGGTGATGATCCGGAACCTGCTCCACTCGGCGCGGCTGCTGGCCGACGCCTGCCGCACCTTCCGCGAGTTCTGCATCGAGGGCCTGGAGCCGGACCGCGAGCGGATCGACGAGCTCGTGCGGTCCTCGCTCATGCTCGTCACCGCGCTCACGCCGAAGATCGGCTACGACCGCGCGGCCGAGATCGCGAAGAAGGCGCACCACGAGGGCACCAGCCTGAAGGAGGCCGCCCTCGCGCTCGGCTACCTGACCGAGACCGAGTACGACGCGCTCGTCGTCCCGCGCGACATGGTCTGAGGACCTACGGGATCGCCGCCGCGTTCCCCGCGAGCCACGACCGGAGGTTCGGCACGTGCGAACGGGACTCGGCGGCGTGCTCGCAGACGCCGGGTCGTCCGCACTGCGAGTTCCCCTCCATCGTCAGGAAGTTGAACCGGCAGTTCGGACAGAAGACGTCTAGGTCCTCGGGGAGGTAGGGACACTCGCCCCAGGAGCATCCCCGCTCGCCGTCGCCGGTCGCCAGGTCGAAGCCGCAGCCGGGACACTGACGGAAGTCCTGCCACGCGCTCATCCCCGCACCTCAGTTCCGGAAGTCGCCGGTCACGTTCAGCTCGAGGACCTCGCCTCCGCCGGCGCCCTCGATCGGGAGATAGACGCCCATGTCGTGCCAGCCGTCCATGCCCTCGTGCATCGCGAGCTCGAATGTGAGCCACGTCGACTCGCCGGGCGCCAGCCGGGACGTGCCGAGCGCGAAGGGCCCGGGGCAACAGCCCTCGCGCACCTGCGCCTCGGGCTCACCCAGCCGCACCTCGGACGGTCCGGTGTTCGTGAGGGTCCAGAACGGCCGCACGGCGATGTCCAGCGGGACCTGGCCCATCGCCCAATCGGCGCCCTGCACGACCACCCCGCCCGCCTGCGCGGAGCCCGACGCGTAGCCCGGCGTCTCGTACACGGGCAGGCCCATGTCGTTCATCTCGCCCGTCGGCGCGAGGGCTGCGCCGTCGGTCGACGCCGCGACCTCGCCGGATCCGCCGACGGCCGTGCTGCCGCCACCTCCCGAGGTCGCGAAGACGGCGGCCAACGCCACCACGAACACGAGCGCCGCGGCGATCGCGCCGATGACCGCCAGGTCGCTGCCGCTCCGCCGCTTCGAACGCCGCTTCGCCATCGTCGTCGCCATCTTGGCCTCCTCAGGAACCCATCATCGGGCCGCCGAACTCGCCGACGATCCGGCCTCGCATCATCTCCGGGCCCATGCCGCGGCCCATCATCCGCATCAACATGCGCGACTCCTCGATGCACA
The DNA here is from genome assembly GCA_035762085.1 of Actinomycetota bacterium. Lineage (GTDB taxonomy): Bacteria > Actinomycetota > UBA4738 > UBA4738 > HRBIN12 > HRBIN12. The sequence goes on from DASTPT010000013.1 coordinate 2,780, forward strand.
CCTGGCACCCGGACGCGTGCGACTCCCACGCGCCGTCGGGCGTCACGAAGCAGTCCTCCAGGTTGCGGTGCCCGAGCATCTCCTGGCAGCCGCAGAAGCATGGGACCTGGGCGTAGACGTCGGCGTTGGCCCTGGCGTGCTCGTAGTGGGCGACCATGTCGGCCGGCATGCCGTCGAGCGTGAAGACGCCCGGCGCGACCCGTTCGACGCCCGGACCCGGGCCGCCCCACATCATCGGGTGCGTCCCGCGCGCGCCCATCCACACGCCGGTCACGCCGCCCGCCACGATCAGGAGCGCAGCCAGGCCCAGCGCGGCGAGCGCGGTGAACCCCACCCGCGAGCCGTCGGCGCGGGGGGTGTCGGATCCGGACTCGGTCATCGCTCCCACCTCCGATGCCCCCGATGGTCGACCGGGCGTGTGGAGGCCGTATGGAGGTCCGGTGCCCGGGCGATGGAGCCTCCGGCCCTCTCGGCGCCCCGGGGCGCGTACCATCGCCACACGGTTCCGGTGGGGGAGCGATGGCGCAGACGATCTTGGTGGTCGAGGACGAGACGAAGATCCGGTCGCTGCTGCGCGGCTACCTGGAGCGCGCCGGGTTCTCGGTCCTGACGACCGGCAGCGGCGCCGAGGCGCTCACGCTGGCGGCCACCGCAACGCCGGACCTGGTCCTGCTCGACCTCGGCCTGCCGGACGTGCCGGGCGAGACCGTCGCGCGAGAGATCCGACGCGCGGGGCCGACGCCGATCCTGATGCTCACGGCCAAGACCGGCGAGGAGGACCGGATCGCCGGCCTCGAGATCGGCGCCGACGACTACGTGACGAAGCCGTTCAGCCCCCAGGAGGTCGTCCTCCGGGTCCAGGCGATCCTGCGGCGCGGCGCCGGCGCCCCCGACGCGTCGAGCGTTCGGTCCTTCGGGGACGGCGAACTCACGATCGACGAGGATCGGCACGAGGTGCGCGTCCGCGGCGAGCAGGTCGAGCTCACGCCGAGCGAGTGGTCCCTGCTCATCGCGCTGGCCGGCGCGCCCGGCCGCGTGTACTCGCGGACCGAGCTGATCAACCGGACGCGCGGGTACGAGTTCGCCTCGGAGCGGGCGATCGACAGCCACGTGAAGAACCTCCGGCGCAAGGTCGAGCGGGACCCCCACGAGCCGCGGGTCGTCGAGACCGTGCTCGGGACCGGCTACCGGTTGGGGCTGCGACGTGACGCGTAGCGGCGGGCTCCTGCGGTCGCCGCTCGGGCTCCGGCTGGCCGCGGCGTTCGTGTTCGTCGCGCTCGTCGCCGTCGGCGTGTACGCGGTGCTCACGGTCACGTCCACCCGCGCCGAGCTGAGGGACCTGATGCTCGAGGTCCACGAGGAGGACGCCGCGGCGGCGGCCGGGGCGGCGGCCGAGGCGTACGAGGCGGCCGGCAGCTGGGAGGCCGCGGACCTCACCGGCGCGGTCGCGGTCGCGGCACGTGGCCAGGCGACGCTCGCGGTGCGCGACGCGGACGGCGCCGTCGTCGCCGCGCCCGCCGAGGAGGCCGCCCGGATGCTCGAGGAGATGCACGGCGTGGAGCTCGTCGACATGCCGCGGGGCGATCCGGTGACGGCGCCCGTGGTGGTGAACGGGGAGCCGGTCGGCAGCCTGGTCCTGCGCTTCCCCGAGAGTCACCTGTCCACGTCCGCCGAGCAGGTCCGCTCGGCCCTGTCCCGGACGGCGGTGCTCGGCGCGGGCGTCGCGGCGCTCGTCGCGATCGGGATCACCCTGTTCGTCGTCGCACGGATGAGCCGTCCGATCGTCGCGCTGACGGACGCGGCGGCCGAGATCGAGGCGGGCTCGCGCGGCGTCCGGGTCGGCCTGGGCGACGCGCCCGGCGAGCTCGGGGTGCTCTCGACCGCCTTCGACCGGATGTCGGAGTCGGTCGAGCGCCAGGAGGCGCTCCGCCGCCAGCTGACCCGCGACCTGGCGCACGAGGTGCGGACGCCGCTCACCATCTTGCGCGGGACGACCGAGGGCCTCGTGGACGGCGTGCTCGAGCCCGACCACGAGACCCTGCGCTCGCTCCACGACGAGGTCCTGCGGCTCACCGGTCTCGTGGGCGACCTGGAGACGCTCGCGGCGGCCGACGCCGCCGCCCTGCGGCTCGAGAGACGGCCCGTCGACCTCGCCGAGGTCGCGGGCGCCGCCGCCGCGCTGGCCCGCGGCGCCGCGGCCGACGCGGAGGTGATGCTGGATGCGTCGCTCGAGCCGGCGCCGGTCGAGGCGGACCCGGAGCGGCTGCGCCAGGTCGTCCTCAACCTCCTGTCGAACGCCCTGCGGCACACGCCGGCCGGCGGCCGGATCCAGATCCGCACGTGCGCGACGGCCGACGGAGCCACGCTCGAGGTGCTCGACACGGGTCCGGGGATCGCCCCGGAGGACCTCACCCACGTCTTCGAGCGCTTCTACCGTGGCGCCGGCGCCGAGGGCACCTCGGGGAGCGGGATCGGCCTCGCCGTCGCGGCGGAGCTCGTCGCCGCCCATGGGGGCTCGATCGAGGCGTGGAACCGTGAGGGGGGCGGCGCCGCGTTCGCGGTCCGGATCCCGACCGCGTGACCATCTCCGCGGTTTGACCCCTGCGCCCCGGAGCAGGAACATCCGCGCGTGCCCGCGGGAGGGAGGGGGTCGTGACCGCTGCCAGCACCTACATGCTGGTGTTCCGGATCCTGCACGTCGCGGCGGGCGTCGCGTGGGCGGGGTCGGTGTTCCTGTTCGTCGTCCTGGTCCAGCCGAGCGCGGGGGCGATCGGGCCGGCGGCGAGCCCGTTCATGATGGAGCTGCTCGGCCGCCGCAAGCTCGTGTCGTGGCTGCTCTCGCTGGCCGGGACCACGATCGTGGCGGGCATCTTCCTGTACGCGAAGCTCGCCGACGACATGGGGCTGAGCGATTTCGTCTCGTCGGGCTTCGGGCTCGCGCTCACGATCGGCGCGGTGGCGGCGATCGTCGCGTTCGGGATCGGGCTGTTCGGGACGCGCCCGTCGGTGGCGCGACTGCTGGCCCTCGCGGCGCAGGCCGCCGCCGCCGATGGACCGCCCCCACCCGAGGTCGCGCAGGAGATCCCCAGGGTTCAGGCCCGGCTGAAGAACCTCGGCCGGATCGCGTTCGCGTTCATCGTCGTCGCGGTGCTCACGATGGCGACCGCGCGGTACTGGTAGGCGTCGCCCCACGGCGAGCCTCGCCCGGCGTCTCTCGCGTGTCGAGGTGAGCCCACCGACGAAATCACGGGCGGGCACATGCTCGTCGCCGCTCCTCGCGTGCCCGGGCTCGGGTACGGGTCCACCTCCTCGTCGGGACCCGGTGGGCGGCCCCTCGCGGATCGGGCAACGAGAGACCGCCCGCAGCCGACCTGGCCCCCAGCGTCGTCGTCCCGATCGAGCTCGGGCGTCGGCCGACCCCGGCGGCGTCGCGTCGGCTCATCCCCCTGCGGTAGGCGCCCCCGGTCGCTGCCCTAGGGCGGGGCCCACCGTCGTGCGGGGCGGCGGGCCCTGCCGCCCGTCGCCCAAGCGGCGTCGTATGCACTCAGAGGCAACGTAGCCGGAGCCCGGGATGGCGGTGCCTCGCGAAAGGGGTGGAACGATGCGCAAGTGGATGCCGCTGCTCGCGTCGGTCGGGGGCGTCGCGGTCCTCGCGCTGGTGGTCGCGGGCCTGGGGCCGGCGACCGCCGGACCGACGTTGTCGGACGAGGAGACGCTGGGGAAGGCGATCTTCTTCGACGAGAGACTCTCGATCAACCAGAACCAGTCGTGCGCGTCCTGCCACGATCCCGCGGTCGGGTGGACGGGCCCGACCGAGGCGATCAACATCCGCGGCTCCGTCTACGAGGGTTCGATCCCCGACGCGTTCGGGGACCGGAAGCCGCCGGCATCCGCGTACGCCACCCAGGCGCCGATCCTGCACATGCCGGAGCCCGGGTTCTTCGTCGGCGGCACGTTCTGGGACGGTCGGGCCACGGGTGAGCGGCTCGGCAGCCCGACCGCCGAGCAGGCGTTGGGACCGTTCCTGAACCCGGTCGAGCAGGCGCTGCCTGACGCGGCCTGCGTCGTCTACGGAGTGGTGAACGGCGGCTACCCGGTCTCGTTCCAGGAGGTGTGGGGCAACGCGATCGACGCGGTCACCTGGCCGTTGGACGTCCAGACGACCTGCGCGACCCCCGGCTCCGTCGTGGCGCTGTCGGAGGGCGACCGGGCCCTGGTGGCTGTGGCGTACGACCAGATCGGGCTCTCGATCGCGGCCTACGAGGCGTCCCTCGAGTCCAACGCGTTCACCTCGAAGTTCGACGCCCGCAAGGCCGGCCTCGCGAAGTTCACGAACCTCGAGCAGAAGGGCTTCGCGCTCTTCAAGGGCAAGGGCAAGTGCGACCTGTGCCACATCGCGAAGGGCACGATGCCGCTGTTCACCGACTACACGTACGACAACCTCGGCCTCCCGTCGAACCCGGAGAACCCGGCGAACATCGCCGACCCCTCGTTCGTGGATCTCGGGCTCGGGAAGTTCCTCGAGACCCGCGCCGAGTACGCGCAGTACGCGGAGGACAACTACGGGAAATTCAAGGTTCCGACGCTCCGCAACGTGGACCTGCGCCCCGACGCCGGGTTCGTGAAGGCGTTCGGGCACAACGGGTACTTCAAGTCGCTCAGGGCGATCGTCCACTTCTACAACACGCGTGACGTGCTCTCGACGTGCGACCCGGCCGAGCACCCGGGCTGGGTCGAGGGCGAGGACTGCTGGCCCGAGCCCGAGTACCCGGAGAACGTGAACGACGCGGAGCTCGGCGACCTGAAGCTGACGCAGCGCCAGGAGGCCGCGATCGTCGCGTTCCTGCGGACGCTCTCGGACGGGTACCTGCCGTAGGCAACGCCCGGAGGGGCCGGCCGAGCGGGCCGGCCCCTCCCTCATCTGTTCATCGAACCGCGTCCCTCACCCGACGCATCATCCGCGCGCCGGCGCGTGCCCGTGTTGCGGATCGTCTCGGCATCGTTCAGATCCCGAAACGCCAGACGTAGCCGTCGGTTCGCTGGCGGGTCGACCCCGAACCGACGACGAACACCTCGGCGTCCGCTCGAGCATCGACATCGCTGCCCGACACCTGCGGCCGGTCCTCCACCAGTGTCTCCCACAGCGCGGCGCCACCCGAGGTGAACCGTCGCAGGAACAGGGAGTATCCGTGACGCCGGATCCGATCCCCGACGACCGAGATGCCGGAGCCGTCGAAGGCCACGTCCGCGGGGATCGCCTGCCGCCGCTCGGTCGACCACGCGCGCTGCCAGTCGAGGCGGCCACCGGTCGTGAAGCTCGCCAGCCAGGCCCGGCCGACGTGCTCGCCGAGCCAGATCGTCCCGGCCACCGCGAGGCGACCGTCGAGGAGGTCGACGGCGAGCGCCTCGTCTCGATCCCGCTTCTGCTTGTCGTCCAGGACCCTCGTCCAGACGACGCGGCCGGAGCGATCGAGCCGCTGCAGCACGATGTCGTGCTCCGAGCGCTCGGGCTCCGTCCGATCGGACTCGAGCTGGTGACGACGGGACACCCACCCGACCACGAACGCCGATCCGTGCGCGTTGACCGCGACATCGTTCGCGGCATCGATCGTCCGGCTGAGGAACGGGGGCTCGAAGTCCTTCACCCACGCGAGGGTGCCGTCGTAGCCGTACGCGCGCACCCAGCCGTCGTGCCAGAAGGACTCGCCGCAGCATCCGTGATCGAAGCCGGAGACCACCACGCGGCGGCCGCCGACGGCGATCCCGGAGATCGCCGTGGTGGCGCCCTCGCGCCAGTCCGGCGTGGCGCGCCGCCAGAGCAGCTCGCCGGACGAGCTGTACTTCCGGATGAACCAGGCGCCTCCCTCGTACCCGGCGACCCCGACGCCACCCGCGAGGTACACCGAGCCGCCGCCGCCGATCGCGAGGCCCCTGCCGGCGGCCCACGCATCGTTCGGGCTCCACGCCCTCGTCCACAGGATCGCGCCGGTGGGCGAGTACTTGCGGAGGATCATGTGCTCGTGTCGTGACCCGGTGACGTACACGTTGCCGTCGGGATCCACGGCGACGGCACGGAGGACGTTGCCGAAGGTGCGACGCCCCTCTGGGGCGGGGCCAGCGGGAGGGCGGGCCTCGACGCTCGACGCGGACGGGGTCTGGATCACAGCCACGACGAGCAGAGCGGCGCACACGACGAGGAACGGTCGACGGAGCATGGTTCCCGCCTCCTCGGATCCGGTCATGGGTATGACCGCTCGTGGGCCCGCGCGGGTCCTTCGGCAGGTGGTGTGGCAGCCGGCGTGGCCGGTGGGTAGGCTCGGCTGTCGTGGGGCTCGAGCGCGACGTGGTGATCATCGGCGGGGGACACAACGGCCTCGCGTGCGCCGCCTACCTCGCGAGGGCCGGCCTCGACGTCCTGGTGCTGGAGCGCCGCGACGTCCTGGGCGGCGCCGCGGCGACCGAGGAGCCGTGGCCCGGCTACCGGATCTCGAGCGCCTCGTACGTCGTCTCGCTGTTGCCCCCACGGATCGTCGACGAGCTCGAGCTGAAGCGCTTCGGCTACGAGGTGTCGATCATCACGCCCGACTACTTCGTCCCGTTCCCGGACGGCACCTCGCTCACGCTCTGGGGCGATGTCGCCCGGGACGCCGCCAACATCGCGAGGCTCTCGACGGCCGACGCCGAGGCGTACGCGCGGTTCGACCGCTACTTCGACCGGGTCGCGACGCTGCTGAAGGACCTGCTGTTCGTCGTGCCGCCCGACCTGCGGCTCTCGGACCTGCCCGCGTGGGTGTGGACGGCTGGCAAGATGCGCTCGTGGACCGGCCGGGACATCGCCGAGGTCGTCCGGCTGTTCACGATGAGCGCGGCGGACTTCCTCGACGAATGGTTCGAGGACGATCGCGTGAAGGGTGCGCTCGCGACGCAGGCGATCATCGGCGCGTGGTGTGGGCCGATGACGCCGGGGTCGGCCTACGTGCTGATGCACCACTGGATCGGCGAGATCGACGGGCACGCCGGCGCGTGGGGATGGGTGAAGGGCGGCATGGGCGGCGTCTCGGCGGCGATCGCGCACTCGGCACAGGCCGCCGGCGCCGAGATCCGGACCGGCGCCGACGTGCAGCGTGTGGCGATCGCCGGCACCGGCCGAGCCGTGGGCGTCGAGCTCGCCGACGGCTCCCTCGTGCGGGCCGCGCGTGTCGTCTCGAGCGCCCACCCGATCACGACGTACCTCGACCTGGTCGGCGAGGACCGGCTGCCGCCGCAGGTCGTCCGCGACGTGAAGCGGTACCGGACGCGGAGCGGCTCGGTGAAGGTCAACGTCGCGCTCGGCGAGCTGCCGACGTTCCCGAGCTGGGACCAGGACGGGGACGTGTATCGCGGGCTCGCGGCGGTCTCTCCATCGATCGAGTACCTCGAGCGCGCGTGGGACGACGCGAAGTACGGGCGGATGTCCGAGCACCCCTACATCGAGGTCGTGTTCCCGACGGCGCACGAGCCGGAGGGGCTCGCGCCGCCGGGCAAGCACATCATGCTCGGCTTCAGCCAGTACGGTCCGTACGAGCTGCGCGAGGGCTCGTGGGACGACGGCGGGCGCGAGGAGTACGCGCGCCGCGCGCTCGGCGCCTTGGGCGCGTTCGCTCCGAACCTCGAGGCCGCCGTCGAGGAGGTCGAGGTCCTCGCGCCGCGCGACATCGAGCAGCGGTTCGGGCTGATCGGCGGGAACATCATGCAGGGCGAGCTCACGCCGGACCAGATGTTCAGCCTTCGACCGATCCCCGGCTACGGCGACTACCGTTCGCCGATCCCCGGCTTCTACCTCTGCGGCTCGGGCACGCACCCCGGCGGCGGCGTCATGGGGGTGCCCGGGCGGAACGCCGCGAAGGTGATCGCGCGCGACCATCGCCGCGGCCGCCTGGTCGAGCGCCGGTAGGCCTGGCCGTGACCCGGCCGCTCCCCGCCGAACGACGCCGTCGGATCCTAGAGCTGCTGCGTGAGCGCGGGGCGGTTCGGGCATCGGACCTGGTCGCCGACCTCGGCGTCTCCGAGATCACCGTCCGGCGCGATCTCGAGACCCTCGCACGCCGGGGGATGCTTGAGCGCTCCCACGGCGGCGCCACGCTCCCGGGTGGCGTGCCGGCCGTGGTCGTGGCGCCCGAGCGGGCCGCCGCGAAGCGCGCGATCGGCCGGGCCGCGGCGGCGCTCGTGCGCCCGGGCGAGACGGTCTTCCTGAACGGGGGCTCCACGTCGCTCGAGGTCTTCCGACATCTGGTCGCGCCGGTCACGGTCGTGTCGAACAACGTGTTCGCGGCGCTCGAGCCGGTGACCGGGGCGGTCGAGCTGATCCTGCTCGGCGGCCACGTGCGCAGCGACCTCGGCGAGCGCACGGTCGTGGGACCGTTCGCTACCGAGACCCTGCGGCGGACGTTCGCGACGCGGGCGATCCTGGGTGTGGGCGGCCTGGCGGCGGGTGCGGGCCTCACGACGCCGCTCGCGGCCGAGGCCGAGATCGCCCGGCTCATGATCGAGCAGACCCGAGGGCCGGTCGTGGTCGTGACGGACGGCTCGAAGCTCGGGGCCGTCTCGGACTTCGCCGTGGGCCCGCTCGAGGCCGTGAACGTGCTGGTCACGGACGCGGAGGTGCCCGTGGCCGAGCGCTCGGCCCTCGACGTGGCCGGCGTCCGCGTGGTCACGGCCTCGCGCTAGACGACCGGGAGCGCTCGATCTGGAACGTTCCCGCACGATAAGGGGATGTCCGATGCTCGGATACGATCGGACCGCGGAAGAGCCGGTTGACACCGGACCGGTTCCCGCTCACACTCGGGGGACCATGTTCCTGGAGACGAGCGCGCGTAGGGCGAACCTGACCCTCGTACTTATCGTCTAGGCGCGCCCCTGGCCCGGTGAGGCCTGGGACGCGCCAGAGCCCCTCGGATCCCGAGGGGCTTTTCGTATCCCTCGTGACGGAACGCCGGCCCGCGCGGGGCCCGCACGGAAGGAGAGGAAGATGCGGTATCGGTT
>DASTPT010000014.1:0-3415 GCA_035762085.1 Actinomycetota bacterium
CAGGACCCGCCGCACTTCACGTTCGGGAGGCGTGGCTAGGTGTCCGCTCGTTCGCCGCTGGACTCACCCGCCATCGGTACGGCGACGAACGACCTCATCGAGCCATGTGCGACGCGTGAGCCGCGCCCGGCCCGACCGCCCGCGCCGGGGGAGCTTCCCGCGTTCTCGATGGCGTTCTCCGGTGGTGGCTTCAGGGCGACCCTCGCCGCGCTCGGGGTCATCCGATTCATGGCCAGCGCGGGCCTGCTCGGTCGCGTGCGCTACGTCTCCTCGGTGTCGGGGGGCTCGGTTGCGCACGGGCTGCTCGCCTGCAGCTACTCGGAGCTCGAGACCGCTGCCTTCACGCAGGAGGCCGTCGATCGCATCCTGATCTCCCCATTCGTGGCGGAGATCTCCCGTCGTTCGCTCTCCTCGGAGCTCATCAGGAACGTGTGGAGGGTGATCGGAACGCCGACCCGCACCGATCTGCTGGCCGACGAGTTCGACGAGTGGTTCTTCCGGGGCGCCCTGCTCGAGGAGCTTCCGACCGGGTGCCGATTCATCTTCAACGCCGCCAGCGTCACGAGCGGCGTGCGGTTCGGCTTCGAGCGGGACGTGATGGGCGATTGGGTCGTCGGGCGAGCCTCCACCGCCGGTAGTGGGATCCGTGTGGCGCAGGCCGTGGCCGCATCCGCCGCGGTCCCCGGCGTGTTCGCCCCGTTCGAGGTCAAGGGGATCTCGTTCCCGTGCTCGCGCGGCGTCGCGCCAAAGCTCCTGGACGGTGGCGCCTACGACAACATGGGTCTCGAGCCCTTGGATGACCTCGCGGACGTGTGCCTCGTCGCGGTGAACGCGGGCGGGGTGTTCCGAACAGGGGGGTACGGGGGTGTGCCGATCGTCCGTGATCTCCAGCGGGCGAACGGTCTGCTCTATCGACAGTCCACGGCGTTGCGGATGCGGTCGATGGTCGAGCGGTTCAAGGCCTGGGAAGAGGCGAAGGCCACCGGGCAAGAACCGCCACCCTGGGCACGCCTGGGCGTGCTGTTCGGATTGGCGACCACGCTCGAGCCGACGGAGGAGTGGGCGGAGGGGCGGCCCGAGTACGCGGAGTCGCGGGTGGAGCTGGCGCGGGTCCCCACGGTGTTCTCGAAGCTCGACCCGGCTCTCTGCATCCGGTTGATCTACCGCACGTGGTGGCTGACCGGAGCCGTGCTGTCGCGCTACCAGCGATCGCTCCTGCCGGAGTCCCTGCCGCGCTGGACCGACCTCCCATGAAGGGTGGGATCGTCGAGTCGTCCGCTGCTCCGCAGCGGTTCGTTGAGCTCACGATCCTCGGACAGGACCCGAGCGTGCGCGACCCGGAGCCTGAGGACGAAGACCATCGCATCCTTCGGGCGAAGGCGCGCATCCCGTTGCAGATGGTGGAGCCGGGGCCGTGGGGACCACGGTTCCACGTCGTGGACTACAGCACGGTGGACCGAACCCTCGAGCCGGCGTTCGACTTCGACCGCGCGGGGCCCGGAGAGCCGCAGGATCTGTTCGATCGGGCCAGCGATGATGAGCTCCTCACCGACCGTCGCTTCCACGCGCAGAACGTCTTCGCGATCGCCTCGAGGACCCTGGCCGCCTTCGAGTTCGCCCTGGGCCGGCGGATCCCCTGGTCGTTCGACTCCCATCAGCTGTATCTCGTGCCCCATGCCTTCCGGGAGCCGAACGCCTTCTATGCCGACTCGGAGCAGGCGCTCCTGTTCGGGGACGTGATCACGTCGGAGGGAACCGCCTCCACATCCCTGTCTCACGACATCGTGGCGCACGAAACGACCCATGCGATCCTGGACGGGCTTCGCGGACGGTTCGACGTTCCAGGCCCTCCGGATCAGGCGGCCTTCCACGAGGGCTTCGCGGACGTCGTGGCTTTGCTCTCGGTCTTCGGACTCCCCGAGGTCGTGGACCGGTTGATCGCCGCTCGGCCCGGCAGGACGCTCCTCGAAGGGGACATCACCCCTGATGTCCTCCGCGACCTCTCGCTCGTCAAGCTGGCGGAGGAGCTCGGAGACGTGCTCCACGACGAACGTGGTCAGGGTCTTCGGAACTCGGCTGCGCTCGGGCCCAGCGAGGATTGGAAGGACCTCACGCGGGCCGAGTGGCTGGAACCACATCGCCGGGGCGAGATCCTCGTCGCCGCGGTCATGCATGCGCTGATCGAGCTGTGGACGGGGAGGCTCGAGACGCTCGTCCAGCGTGGGGAGCTAAGCCGTGAGCGCGCCGCGGAAGAGGGCGCCAAGGTCGCCGGTCACCTGCTCAACATGACGATCCGAGCGATCGACTACTGTCCGCCCGTCGAGTTCGAGTTCGCCGACTTCCTCGACGCGGCGCTGATCGCCGATCAGGAGGTCGTGCCCGAGGACGATCACGGGTATCGCGAGGCGCTCATGAGCGGGTTCGCGGCGTTCGGGATCAGGCCACGTCGCTGGCCGCCGCTGACGACCGGCGTGCCGGACACGTACACGTACCGCGGGTTCAACTACCTCTCGCTCCGCTCCGACCGCGAGGAGGTCTACCGGTTCATGTGGCAGAACGCCGACACCCTCGGCATCCCTCGGACCACCTACCTCAAGGTCGAGTCGGTCGTCCCGTCGGTGCGGATCAGTCCCGACGGGTTCGTGGTCACCGAAACCGTCGTGGAGTACGTGCAGCAACTCGGGACGACGATGGGCGCCCTTCGGGAGATGGCTCCGGCCGAGTTCGCTCAGCTCACCGCCGTTCCGGACGATCAACGCGTCAAGGTCTGGGGCGGAGGGAGCCTTATCTTCGACCAGTTCGGCAGGGTGAAGCATCACCTGTACAAGCCGCTGAACGACTGGACGCGTCAGGCCGCCCGTCTCGAGTACCTGATCCAGCAGGGCATCCGAGACCGCGACGGCCGGCTCGGATACTCCTTCGGCATCCCTAGAGGGATGCGCTTCGCGATCTACCACCAGCCCGGGGCGACGATCGGAGAGTCCTGGTGAAGGCGGTCGTGCCCTCGCGGATCGCGGTGCGCATGTATCAGGTCGGGTTCGGAGACTGTCTGCTCCTGACCCTCGCCTATCCCACACCGCTGGAAGATGGCCGCTCCGAGCGGCACGTGCTGTTCGACTTCGGAACGACGAGCCTGCCCAACGGCCGAAAGAACCTGGATCACGTGGCACGGTCTATCGGGGAGCGCACGGCGGGCCAGCTGGACGCGGTGGTGCTGACACACCGACACCGCGATCACCTGTCGGGGTTCGGACGGCAGGCCATCGCCGATCTGCTGCAGTCGACCGCGCCACCGACCTTGGTGGTGAGGCCGTGGACGGAGGACCCGGACGCGGACGAGCGGTTCACGGGGGAAGAGGGCGATGCACCGGGGGAGGCGTCGCTCGGGTTCGTCCGCGCGCTCCGGGACGCGGAT
>DASTPT010000015.1:0-7986 GCA_035762085.1 Actinomycetota bacterium
TTGGTACGTGCGGGCGATGCGGCTCGCGCGGGTCGCTCGTACGGTGGAGCCGACTGAACAATCGCGGCCCCGGCCCGGCCCGGGTCGCAGCGAGGAGGCCACGCCATGACGCAGCAGCTTTCGTTCGAGACCTATCGCGGCAACCCGGCTGCGAACTACGAGCACTACTTCGTCCCCGCCATCGGCGCGCCGCTCGCGCAGGATCTGGTCGAGCTCGCCGCGCTTCGGCCCGGAGAGCGGGTCGTGGACGTCGCCTGCGGCACGGGTGTCGTCACCAGGCTCGCGGCCGAGCGGGTCGGTGACGCCGCCGTCGCGGGGGTCGACGTCAACCCGGCCATGCTCGAAGTCGCCCGCACGGCCGCCCAGGACACGGCGATCGAGTGGCACGAGGCGAGCGCCGACGCCCTTCCGCTCGGCGATGCGACATTCGACGTGGCCCTCTGCCAGATGGGGCTCCAGTTCTTCCCGGACCGGCTGGCGGCGCTGCGCGAGCTGCGGCGTGTCTTGCGTCCGGGCGGCCGGGCCGTCCTCAACGTTCCCGGCCCGACGCCGCCTCTGCTCGCAGTCCTCGAACGGGCGCTCGGACGCCACCTCGGCCCCGAGGCGGCCGGCTTCGTCGCGACCGTCTTCTCCCTCCACGAGCCGGAGGAGCTGCGGGAGCTGCTGGAGGGTGCCGGCTTCACCGACGTGGAAGCGCGCTCCGAGCACGGGACGCTCACGTTGCCGGCGGCGGAGGACTTCCTCTGGCAGTACGTCTTCAGCACACCGCTCGCGGAGCCCGCGGGGAGGCTCGACGAGGAGCGCCGCGCTGCCCTGCAGCAGGAGGTCGTCACCGGCTGGGCGCCGTTCGCCGAGGACGGCGGGCTCGTCCTCGAGCACGACCTCACGAGCGCCACCGCGCGCACGGCGTGAGGGCGCGGGGCGTCGCGCTGTCGCGGGAGCGGGCACGGCTCACGGGGCGTGGGATCCGCTACGAGCCACGAGGAGCGCCGCGCAATGGATGAGCTAGTAGCCGATCTAGGTCTCCTCCGGAGGAGAACCGCAAGACGTCCGGCGAGTTGGCCGGTCATCCCCCCTGCGGGAACTACCGGGCTCCAAGCGGCTCTGGCCGGTCACTTTCCGTGCGGGATGAGCGCGGGATAACAAGAAGCCGGCGGTCTGTCTCGCCTGAACTCACGATAAAGATGCCGCTTTGCAGGGCTTTTACGGGAGCGGCGCACTCGAACCCGCGATCTCCGGGGTGACAGGCCGGTCATGGCGCTTCCGGCTGAGCGGGGATCGACGGGGATCCCGCCAAGAGCGGGCCTTTCCGACACTGCCGTTGCGGAAATTGCGGGGTAGAGGCGGGAGCTTCCGGCGACGTCCTGCGGGATGAGCGCGGGATGTGTCGTTCTCCTACCTGACACCGGCGGGGCTGTGCGACAGCCGATCCGGTGGGATCAGGCAAGGTCGAATCGGTCGAGGCCCATGACCTTGTCCCACGCGGCGACGAAGTCGCGGACGAACTTCTCCTTCGCGTCGTCGCATGCGTAGACCTCCGCGAGGGCTCGAAGCTGGGAGTTCGAACCGAAGACGAGGTCGACGGCCGTGGCCGTCCACTTGAGCTCGCCGGTTCTGAGATCGCGACCCTCGTACGCGTGCTCAGCCGCGCCGGACGGCTCCCACTCCGTGCTCATGTCGAGCAGATTCATGAAGAAGTCGTTGCTCAACGTCTCGGGTCGATCGGTGAAGACGCCATGCTCGGATTGGGCGAAGTTCGCGTTCAGGGCACGCATGCCGCCGATCAACACGGTCATCTCGGGAGCGGTGAGCGTCAACATGTACGCCCGGTCGAGCAGCCCGTGCTCCAGCGGCAACGTCTCTCCCGGGCGGAAGTAGTTGCGGAACCCGTCGACGGTCGGCTCGAGGGCGGCGAATGACTCCACGTCGGTTTGCTCCTGCGACGCGTCCGTGCGTCCGGGCGCGAACGGGACGGTGACGTCGTGCCCGGCGTTCTTCGCGGCTTGCTCGACGGCCGCGCATCCGGCCAGAACGATCAGGTCGGCGAGCGAAACCTTCGTTCCGCCGGCCCGTGAGCTGTTGAAGTTCTGCTGGATCTCCTCGAGCGTCCGCAGTGCGTTGGCCAGCTCCGCCGGTTCGTTGACCTCCCAGTCCTTTTGCGGCGCGAGTCGAATTCGCGCCCCGTTCGCGCCACCGCGCTTGTCGGTGCCGCGGAACGACGTCGCGGAGGCCCACGCCGTTGAGACCAGCCGGGAGATGGACAGCCCCGAGGCGAGGATCTTGTCCTTGAGGGCCGCGATGTCTGCCTCCCCGATCAGCTCGTGATCCACCGCGGGGACGGGGTCCTGCCACAACTGCGGCTCCGGAACCCAGGGGCCGAGGTAGCGCGACACGGGTCCCATGTCGCGGTGAAGCAGCTTGTACCAGGCCTTGGCGAATGCGTCGGCGAGCTGGGCGGGGTTCTCGTGGAAGCGCTTCGCGATCGGCCCGTAGATTGGATCCAGCTTCAGCGCCAGATCCGTCGTCAGCATCATCGGCGCGTGCCGCTTGGACGGATCGTGCGCATCCGGCACCGTGTCCTGGGCCTCGGGATTCGTGGGCGTCCACTGCTTCGCACCGGCCGGGCTCGTCGTCAGCTCCCAGTCGTACTTGAACAGGTTGTCGAGGAAGCCGTTATCCCACATCGTCGGCTCGTCGGTCCAGGCGCCCTCCAGCCCGCTGGTGAGCGTGTGGACGCCGTTGCCGCCGTCGAAGCTGTTCTTCCAGCCCAGGCCTTGCTCCTCGAGAGGGGCAGCCTCGGGTTCAGGGCCGATGTACTCAGGACCGACTGCACCGTGCGTCTTGCCGAACGTGTGGCCACCGACGATGAGCGCTACCGTCTCCTCGTCGTTCATCGCCATACGGCCGAACGTCTCCCGGATGTCCCGGGCGGCAGCCAGCGGATCCGGGTCGCCGTTGGGTCCCTCCGGATTCACGTAGATCAGGCCCATCTGCACGGCGGCGAACGGATTGGCGAGGTCACGCTCGCCGCTGTAGCGCTCGTCTCCGAGCCAGGTGTCCTCGGGGCCCCAGAAGATCTCGTCGGGCTCCCAGATGTCCTCTCGCCCGAAGCCGAAGCCGAACGTCTTGAAGCCCATCGACTCCATCGCGACATTTCCGGCGTAGACGAGGAGATCCGCCCAGGAGAGCTTCCGGCCGTACTTCTGCTTGATCGGCCAGAGCAACCGGCGCGCTTTGTCCAGGCTCGCGTTGTCGGGCCAGCTGTTGAGCGGTGCGAACCGCTGCGCGCCGCTGCCGCCACCGCCCCGGCCGTCGGCGACGCGGTACGTGCCCGCGGCATGCCACGACATCCGGATGAAGAGCGGCCCGTAGTGACCGTAGTCGGCCGGCCACCAGTCCTGCGACGTCGTCATCACCTCGACGAGGTCGCGCTTGAGCGCCTCGAGGTCGAGGGTCTTGAACTCGTCTACGTAGTTGAAGTCCTCGCCCATCGGATCGGAGAGGGGGGAGTGCTGGTGGAGAACTCGCAGGTCCAGTTGATTCGGCCACCAGTCCCGGTTCGTCCTGGGCCGTGTCGCCTTCGGAGTGGGGCTCGGGATTGCCGGGCTTTCGCTCTCGCTGACGCTCTGAGTCATGTCGCTCCTTTCTTCCTCTGGCTCAGGACTGGTTCGCACTCTACGCCTCCCTGTCGGTCCTCGGACGAGGTTGGACTTGCTGCGCAGATCGTCACAACGCATCAGCTTTTCTCGATATGATTCGAGCAATGGCTGAGCTCGCCGACCTGCTTTCGTGCTGCACGCCGCTCGTGCGGCCGCAGCTCGACGAAGAGGCGGCGGTCGAGCTCGAGCGGCTCTTTCAGGCGCTCGCCGACCGAAACCGGCTGAAGGTCCTGAACATGCTTGCTCAGGCAGCGGGCCAAGCGATCTGCGTCTGCGAGTTCCAGGACGCGCTCGGCCTCAAGCAGCCGACTGTCTCCTACCACCTCAAGCAGCTGATCGACGCAGGCGTGATCACCCGCGAACAGCACGGCCGCTTCGCCTACTACTCGCTGCAGCCGAGAGCCCTCGACCGAATCGCCGACCTCGTCCGCCCGGCGGTGCCGGCGTGAACGTCCTCTTCGTCTGCATCCAGAACGCCGGCCGCTCGCAGATCGCGAGCGCCCTCTTCGAGCGCGCTGCCGCCGGCACGCACGCCGCACGCTCCGCGGGCGCCGACCCGGCCGAGCACGTGCACCCCGAGGTCGTCGAGGTGATGCGCGAGCTCGACATCGACGTCTCCGAGCGCGTTCCCCGCAAGCTCGGCCGCGCCGACGCGGAGTGGGCCGACGTGGTCGTGACGATGGGCTGTGGCGACGCCTGCCCCAACATCCCTGGCAAGCGCTACATCGACTGGCAGCTCGACGACCCGCACGGCCAGCCGCCCGGGCGCGTGCGCGAGATCCGCGACGACATCGCGGCTCGCGTGGAAGCCCTCCCACGCGAACTAGACCACGAAGGCGAGGAACGCTGATGGCCGTCGCCGAGAAGCGCCTGCCCCTCGCGTCGGCCTCCGAGGAAGCGACCGTGCTGAGGAAGCTGTCGACGCTCGACCGTCTCCTGCCGCTCTGGATCGCGCTCGCAATGGCTGCCGGCCTCGGGCTCGGCTCGCTCATCCCGAGCCTGAACGACGGCCTCGACAGGCTCCGCGTCGGCACCGTCTCGTTGCCGATCGCACTCGGGCTGCTGCTGATGATGTACCCGGTGCTGGCGAAGGTGCGCTACGAGGAGATCGGCCGCAAGCGGTACGACGGCGTCTCCAACCGGCTCTTCTTCGGCTGGTCGCTCTTCCTCTCCTGGGTCGTCGGGCCGCTGTTCATGTTCGCGCTCGCCTGGCTGTTCCTCGCCGACCAGCCCGCCTACCGGACCGGCGTGATCATCGTCGGGCTGGCGCGCTGTATCGCGATGGTGCTGATCTGGAACGACATCGCCCGCGGCGACCGCGACCGCGCCGCGATCCTCGTCGTCTTCAACGCGGTCTTCCAGGTGGCTGCGTTCTCGCTGCTCGGCTACTTCTACCTCACGCTGCTTCCGGGCTGGCTCGGCCTGGACACGCAGGGGTTCGAGGTCGGGATCTGGGAGGTCGCGCGCACCGTCTTGATCTTCCTCGGCATCCCGCTTGCCGCCGGCTTCCTCACTCGCCGCATCGGGCTGAAGCGGAAGGGACGAGACTGGTACGACCGCGAGTTCATTCCCCGGATCAGTCCGATCACCCTCTACGGGCTGCTGTTCACGATCGTGCTCCTGTTTGCGATCCAGGGCGACACGATCACCTCGCAACCGCTCGACGTCGCGCGCATCGCGCTGCCGCTGCTCGCCTACTTCGCCGGCATGTGGACTGCCGGCTTCGTGATCGGAAAGCTGATCGGCCTGCCGTACGCGCAGACGGCCAGCCTCGCCTTCACCGTCGCCTCCAATGACTTCGAGCTGGCGATCGCCGTCGCCGTCGGCGTCTTCGGCGCCACCTCCGGGCAGGCGCTCGCCGGCGTGGTCGGCCCGCTGATCGAAGTGCCCGTCCTCGTCGCGCTCGTCTACGTCGCCCTCTGGCTCGCCCGTCGAATGACCTGGCCGGCGCCAGCTGTATCACCCGCCGCGCACGCCGCCCGCGCGCGGCGGCCGCAGCTCGCGCACGTCGAGCCGGACAGCTGAAATGAGCGCGCAGAGCACTCGCTACACCGTCGACGCCGAGAACCGGCCCGGCGGGGCTGCGACGATCTCCTCCCGCACGAGCACGGTCGCCTTCGACGGGTCGGCCGCCACCGGCGAGCTCCTGCCCGGCCCCGCCGATCGCCTCGCCGCTGGGCTCGCCGCCTGCATCCTCAAGAACGTCGAGCGCTTCTCCGGGCTGCTGCCGTTCCGCTACGACAGCGCCAGCGTGCGCGTCGAGGTCGAACGCGAAGAGCCGCCACCGCGCATCGTCCGCGCCCGCTACACGCTCCGTATCGTCACCGACGAACCCGATCAACGCCTCGAGCGGCTCCACCGCAACATCGTGCGCTTCGGCACCGTCACCAACACGACACGCTCAAGCGCGTCTGCGATCGGCTTCCGTTCTGCGACTGTGGTCCGCGCGCCGGCTCCGGCCGCGTCTAGCACGCCCGGAAGCCGGATCATGAACGAGCCGATATCCGAGCACGCCTATCCCGGCGCGCGACGCGGCTGTGGCTCGCGCTCGCGCTCGCTGAGGGCGGCGAACTCTGCGTCTGCGATCTCGCCTGGATCAGTGAACGGTCCCAGAACATCGTCTCGCACCACCTGCGCGTTCTCCGCGACGCCGCGCTTGCCCGCTCGCGCCGCGAGGGGAAGATGGTCATGTATTCGCTGACACCCGAAGGTATGGCGCTGGTCAGGGCGACGACCGCGGCGGACGCCGCTCGGCAATGAGCACCCGCGACGTGCCGGTTGCCGAGCCCGTCCTCGTGCCGCGGTCGCAGGCATGGCACACGGCGGCGCGGCGGGCGCGCCTCCTCTCTTGGCTCTCGCTCGTTTGGATGGGCGCCGAAGGCGCGATCGCGGTCGTCGCAGGGATCCTCGCCGGCTCGATCGCCCTGATCGGCTTCGGCATCGATAGCGCGATCGAGGGCTTCGCCAGCCTCATCATCGTCTGGCGCTTCACCGGCTCCCGGCTCCTCTCCGCGCGGGCCGAGGCGCGGGCGCAGAAACTCGTCGCCCTCCAGTTCTTCCTCCTCGCCCCGTACGTCGGCGGCGAGGCGATCCACAAGCTCGTCACGGGCGAGCAGCCGGACACAAGCTGGATCGGCATCGCCCTCGTGAGCACCAGCGTGATCGGCATGCCTTTCCTCGGCATCGCCAAGCGGCGGCTGGCGAAGCGGCTCGACTCGCTCGCCACCAAGGGTGAAGGAACGCAGAACCTCCTCTGCGCCTATCTCGCCGCAGCGGTCCTCATCGGCCTCCTCGGCAACACCCTCTTTGGCCTCTGGTGGCTTGACCCGGCCGCAGCCCTCGTCATCGCCGCAGTCGCGATTCGCGAAGGCCTCGAGAGCTGGCGCGGCGAGGGCTGCTGCGGGGCCGAGCTCGCCTCGGTGGCAGCCCGCGACTGAACCCTCGGCACGTCGCCCCCGGCGGCCCGCAGAGATATCGCCGCGGCACAGAAGCGGTGCGCCCATTGCTCGTCGGGCGAAACCGCTGAAGTTTGGACTGCTTCTGTCGCGGTGATTTGCGGGGATCGCCGGGGATCGGCGGGAGCTTCCGACGACCTCCTACGGGATATCCGCGGGATGCGTTTGTTGGCTACCTTGTAGACGGTTCGGCGGGTGGGATGAGCGACCGCCTTCACGTGGCACGACTTGGGCAACTGGTCGCTCGAGCTGAGAAGGGGAATGGCGTCCCCTACTCAGCTGATCGGAGGTGAACCCTATGCCGGCTTCGGAGCGGGGTCGTCTCCGCCTGCACGGGCGACGGGTGGACGCGGAGGATGAGGCGGCCCAGTCGGGGAGCTACCAGTTCCAGCGTCCGTCGGTGAAGTGATCTTCAGGGCCTCCCGCCATCAAGCCCCAGAGGCCCGATCGCCAGGAAGCCAGCAGTCTTCAGTTCACGACAGACTTCCGACTGCGGGCCCGCACTCCTTGCCGGTTGCCGTCACATCAATCACCGAAGGGCGCGAGCCGAATGCTTAGGTCGCTCATGGCGAAGCGGTGCAGGTACCAGGCGCGGCCACGAGGGACTTGCTTGGCCTCGGCTCGGAGAAGCCCGGCGAACTCCCGCTTGAAGCCCAACCGCGGGTACTCCTGGATGACGCTCTGGCGGACTGCATCGGGTATCTCGTTGCTGCGTAGGCCGAACACATCGACGGCTGCGCCGGCAGATAGGAGGTAGGCCTCGGCACCGGATTCGAGGCCAACGCCGGGGGTGTGGTGCATGGCGATCGCGTTTGCAACGAGCTCGCGGATATCGGCAGGCACGTGGTGGCTGTCGGTGAACTCGCGTGCCA
>DASTPT010000016.1:0-22582 GCA_035762085.1 Actinomycetota bacterium
AGGACGCCGACGTCGTCATGTTCATCCACCGCGACGACACGGTCGCCGAGAAGAAGGGCCTCGCCGAGCTCATCGTGGCGAAGCACCGCAACGGCCCGACGGACACCGTGCCGCTCACGTTCCTGCCGCATCTCACGCAGTTCCGCAACTACGCGACCCAGGGCTCGGCGTGAACGGCCGTACGCTCTGGGCGTGACCGTCGACCGCCGTCGCCTTCGGGCGATCAGCAGGCGGCTCGAGCAGCGCTTCGGGCCGCTCGAGCCGCCGCGTGCGAGCGACCCGCTCGACGAGCTCGTCTGGACGGTCCTCTCGCAGCACACGAGCGACCTGAACTCCGAACGCGCCTTCACCGCGCTCCGCGGCGCGTACCCGACGTGGGACGCCGTCGTCCGGGCCAGGTCCTCGGAGGTGGCCGACGTGATCCGCAGTGGGGGCCTGGCGAACACGAAGGCCGTTCGGATCCAGGCGATCCTCCGCGAGATCGCGGAACGCGAGGGCGACTTCGACCTGTCGCGCCTCCGCGACGCGACCGACACGGAGGCCCACGCTTACCTCACCACGCTTCCGGGCGTCGGGCCGAAGACCGCGGCGGTCGTGATGGCGTTCTCGCTCGGTCGCGACGCGATCCCGGTCGACACGCACGTGCACCGCGCCTCGCGCCGACTGGGGCTGATCCCTCCCAAGGCGTCGGCCGAGCGAGCGCACGACATCCTGGCGGAGATCGTGCCCGACGACCTGAAGACCCCGCTCCACGTGGGCCTGATCCGCCTGGGGCGCCAGATCTGCAAGGCGCCGCTTCCCCGGTGCCAGGACTGCCCGCTCGTCGACCTGTGTCCGACGGCGCCGTCGGTGCTGGGCTTCACGCCCAGACGGGCGAGCGGCCGTGCCCGGACGACGGATCGGCGCTGATCCGATGGGGTTCCGTCGGATCGTTCGGAGCGGGCGAGGGGAATCGAACCCCCGTTTCAAGCTTGGGAAGCTTGCGTTCTGCCATTGAACCACGCCCGCGTGGCCCGGCCGCTCGCGCGGCCGGGCGACAGTGTAGCGAGCCTCGGGCGGCCTGTGCGAGCCCGCGGACCCGACCTGCTAGCCTGCGGCTCCCATGGACCACCAGGACCTGTGGCCGCAGGTGCTCTCCCGTCTGGCTGCTCGCGAGTCGCTGTCTGCGGACGAGGCCGCCGAGGTCATGCGGCTCGTGATGGCCGGCGAGGCGTCGGCCGGGCAGATCGGCGGTTTCCTGATGGCGTTGCGAACGAAGGGTGAGACCGCCGACGAGATCGAGGGCCTGGTGCGGACGATGCTTGAGTTCGCCACGCCGGTGCGCCCCGCCATGCCGGTCGTCGACATCGTCGGGACCGGCGGCGATCGGAGCGGGACGTTCAACATCTCGACGATCTCGGCCGTCGTCGTCGCCGGCGCCGGGGTTCCGGTCGCCAAGCACGGGAACCGGGCGGCGTCGTCCCATTGCGGCTCGGCGGACGTGCTCGAGGCGCTCGGCGTTCGGATCGACCTCGGCCCCGAGGCGGTCGAGCGCTGCCTAGCGGAGGCCGGGATCGCGTTCCTGTTCGCGCCCGCCTATCACCCGTCGATGGCCCACGCCGGCCCCGTCCGTCGGGAGCTCCGCGTGCCGACGGTCTTCAACTTCCTCGGCCCGCTGTGCAACCCCGCGCGGCCGTTCGCCCAGGCCGTCGGCGTCTCGGACCCGCGGATGCTGCCGCTGATGGCCGAGGTGCTCGCCCGCCGAGGCGTGCGCGCCAAGCTGTTCCGGGGTCGGGACGGCCTGGACGAGCTCACGACGACCGGGGTCTCCGCCGTGTTCGACGTCCGCGAGGGCGTCGTCCGCGAGGCGGAGCTGGACCCCGCCGAGGTGGGGCTGCCACGCGCCGACGCAGCAGACCTGCTCGGCGGCGACGCGGACGAGGCCGCGCAGATCGCCCGAGCGGTCCTGCGGGGCGAGAGCGGAGCCCGACGCGACGTGGTGCTGCTGAACGCCGGTGCGGCTCTGGAGGTCGCCGGCGCCGCCGCCTCGCTCGGCGAGGGCATCGAGCGCGCCGCCCGCTCGATCGACGAGGGGAGTGCGGCCGCCGTGCTCGATCGGTGGATCGAGGTCTCGCAGCGGGAGGCGCCGGCGCCGTGATCCTGTCCGACGTCACGATCCGCGAGGAGATCGCCGCCGGGAGGATCGTGATCGATCCTTTCGACGAGTCATGCGTCCAGCCGTCGTCCGTCGACCTGCACGTCGATCGGCGGTTCCGGGTCTTCGCGAACTCGCGCTACCCGTACATCGACGTCCGACGCGAGATGCCCGACCTCACCGAGCTCGTCGAGGTGCCGGCGGACGAGGCGTTCATCCTGCACCCCGGCGAGTTCGTGCTCGGGTCCACCGCCGAGCGCGTGGCGCTGCCGAACGATACGGTCGCCCGCCTCGAGGGCAAGTCCTCGCTCGGCCGGCTGGGGCTGCTGATCCACTCGACCGCGGGGTACGTCGACCCCGGGTGGGATGGGTACCTGACGCTCGAGCTCTCGAACGTCGCGAACCTGCCGGTCACGATCTATCCGGGGATGAAGATCGGGCAGATCTCGTTCTTCCGACTCTCGACGCCCGCGGCCGTCCCGTACGGCTCGGAGGGGAGCCGGGGCAAGTACCAGGGTCAGCGCGGCCCGACGCCGAGCAGGTTCTTCGAGGAGTTCACCGACCGGTAGGTCGGCCGGCTACGACTCACCCAGGTGCTGGATGCTCCGCAGGCGCTCGAGCAGCTGTCCCGCGCGGGTCTCGAACTCCTGCGAGACGAGACGCTCGCGGTCCGCCGTCGTCGTGGGAGGGTCGGGCGCGGACGCGACCGGCTCGGCGTCGTCGACCGGCGGCCGGACCGGCTCGCCGGAGGCGTCGGCGACGGGACCGTCCGCTGAGGCCTCGACCTCCTCGGACCCGGCCTCCTCGTCCTGACGCTGCTCGGCGAGGGCCTTGAGGCTGCGGTACCAGTTGTCCTCGTACGCGCGCTCCTCGGGCGCCACGGTGTCGGACTCCGGCACACTCCCGTCCTTCTTCTGGAACATCGCTCCCCTCCCGCTACCGCTTCGAGCCTGGGACGCTCACTCGCTCCCCGAAGTCCAGCTCGTGGAGTCCGGGCCCGATACCCATCGACACGGCGGCCATCGCGGCCTGCGTCCGGTTCGTGACGCCGAGCTTGCGGAAGATCGCCGCCAGGTGCGCTTTCACGGTCTTCTCCGACAGGAAGAGCGCGCGAGAGATGTCACGGTTGCTCTTGCCCTCCGCAAGCAGCGCGAGGATGTCGGTCTCGCGCTGCGTCAGTGTGCTCGCCGGTCGGATGCCGGTGTCGCCGTTCGCCGGCGCCGTGCCATCCATGGACTCGAACAGGTTCTGGATCACGCGCGGGGACAGCACGTTGCCGCCGCCCGAGATCGCGACCTTGATGGCCTGCTCCAGGTCCTCCGGCGTCGCGTCCTTCAGCATGTACCCGGCGGCGCCCTCGGCGAGGGCGCGGCGCACGTAGTGCGCGTGGTCGAACGACGTCAGCATGATCACCGGCACGTCCGGCCAGCGCTGCTTGATGTCGTGCAGCAGCTCCAGGCCGTCCGAGTCCGGCATGCGGACGTCCACGAGGGCCAGGTCGACGTCGGTAGCCCCCATCGCGGCCAGGGCCTCGGCCGCGTTGGCGGCCTCCTCCACCTCGGCCTCGGGGAAGCACTCTCGAACGACGTGACCCATGCCGCGGCGAACCAGCGCGTGGTCGTCGACGATCAGGATCCTCACGGCGTCACTCCTTGATCGCGAACGGGCAGCCTCGCGACCACCCGTGTCCCGTTGCCAGGGGAGGACTCGATCTCGAGACTCCCGCTCTGCTCCGCCACACGGCGGCGCATCATCTCCAATCCCAGATGCCCATCGCGCAGGTTCGATCCGGCGAGCCGGAACCCGCGGCCGTGGTCCTCGACCAGCACGTGGATGACGTCCTCGGTCGCCGTCACTTGGACCGACACGTCGCGTGTGCCGGCGTGCTTGGCGGCGTTCGCGACGCTCTCGCGGATGACGGCCGAGGCGGCCTCGAGCACGGGGCCGGGGACCTGACCCAGGTCGCCCTCCACCGACCAGGTCGCGGGCAGCTGCCAGCGTTCGATCACGCCGCGAACGACGTCGTCGAGCCGGTCGGCGCCGCTCGGGGTCTCGGGCGTGAGCGTGGACAGCACGTCGCGGATCTCGTCCAGCGCCTTCCGGAGCTCCGCGGCCGCACGGTCGAGTGCCTCGGTCGCCTCCGTCGGCTCGCGCTCGACCCGGCGGGCGAGCCACTCGAGCTCGAGGACGGACGCGGTGACGACCTGTGTGAGGCCGTCGTGGACGGCATAGGCCAGGCGCGTTCGCTCGCGCGAGACCGGATCCTCGGGCGTGGCGTCGTCCAGGTCCGTCGACGAGGTGATCACCGTCATCGTGTCCAACCGCTCGTCCCTCACGTTCCGTTCCGCGGCACGAACCATCGTGCCGACGGCCTCCGCCCGGAGCGTCCCGTCGGTCGGCATCGGCCGATGGTCGGTCCTGGGCCCGTTCGGTCTAGTTCTTCCTTCGGTCGGTTGCGCCGTCGGCTTGAACCTGGACCGGCGAGCGTCGGAGGTGGCCGAGCCGGACCGCGAGCTCGGAGGGGGCCGTCAGGGGGAGGAGGGCTCGTCCCCGAGCGCCCGTTCGAGGACCTGGGCCACGTCGAGCACCCGGACCTCGTCACCCCGTGCCCGGTGCCCGTCGTCGAGCATGACCAGACAGTACGGGCACGCCACGCCGACCGTGTCCGCACCTGTGGAGGCGGCCTCGTCGGCGCGCTCCTGGTTGACGCGCTTGCCGATCCGCTCCTCCATCCACATCCGCGCCCCGCCGGCCCCGCAGCACAGGCCGCGCTCCGCGTGGCGGGGCATCTCCACGGTGCGGACGCCGGGCACGCGTTCGAGGAGCGCGCGGGGCTCGCGATACACGCCGTTGTGGCGCCCCAGGTAGCAGGGGTCGTGGTACGCGAGCAGGGTCTGCAGCTCCCGCGACGGGCGGAGTCGTCCCTCGCGCACCAGCCGATCGAGGAGCTGGGTGTGGTGCAGGACCTCGAACCGTCCCTCGTAGCGCGGGTACTCGTTCCGAAGCGTGTTGAAGCAGTGGGGGCAGTTCGCCACGATCGTGCGGACCCCCGCTCCGTTCAGCGTCTGGACGTTGGCCTCGGCGAGGGTCTGGAACAGGTACTCGTTGCCGATCCGTCGCGCCGGATCGCCCGTGCACAGCTCTCGAGGGCCGAGGACCGCGAACGGGATCCGGGCGGCCCGGAGCAGCTGGGCGAGCGAGCGCGCGATCTGCCGGGCGCGATCGTCGAACGCCCCGGCGCACCCCACCCAGTAGAGGATCTCGGGAGGGTCGTCGCCCTCGGCGAGGACCGGCACGTCCAGCCCGTCGGCCCACGCCGTCCGCTGCGTCTGCGGCATCCCCCACGGGTTGTTGGCGTTCTCGAGGTTGCGTAGCAACGCTCCCGCCTCCTTCGGGAAGCGCGACTCGCCCATCACGAGGTTGCGGCGCAGGTCGACGATCGTATCGACGTGCTCGATGTCCACGGGGCACTCGTGCATGCAGGCGCCACACGTCGTGCACGCCCAGACGACCTCGTCGTCCACCACGTCCGGCACGAGCGGGGCGGGCTCGGGCGTCTGCCCGTGCTCGCGCGCCGCCAGGATCCCCGGGCCCTCCGCGAACAGCTGGTCCCGCAGGTTCATGACGAGCAGCTTCGGGGACAGCGGCTTCCCGGTGTTCCACGCCGGGCACGCGCTCTGGCAGCGCCCGCATTCCGTGCATGCGTAGAGGTCGAGGAGCTCCTTGCGCGTGAGATCGACGATCGTCGCAGCGCCGAGCGACTGCTCGCCGGCCTCGAGCGCCTCGAGGCTGATCGGTAACGGTGTGAGCGCCCCTCGCGGCTCGGTGCTCGCGAAGAAGACGTTGAGGAAGCTGGTGGCGATGTGCAGGTGCTTCGAGTAGGTCAGGTACACGAGGAACCCGAGGACCAGCAGCAGGTGCGTCCAGAGGAAGAGCTGTTCGAGCGCGAACAGCCAGGTCTGTGACAGCCCCTCGAACGGCTGCGCGAGGGCATCCGAGACGGGGGTCCAGGCCGCCGGGGATTCGTTGATCCCCTGCGCGATGCGCGTCGCGTTCGCCAGGAACAGCGTCAGGATGATCCAGGAGATCCACCCGAGGATCCGGTATGCCTCGCGCGTGTGGCTCCCGATGAAGCGCTCGGGGCGCTGCACCAGGCGGATCCACAGGGCGATCGCGATCCCGACCAGCACGAGCACGCCGAAAACGTCCTGGATCAGGCCAAGCCAGCCCGACCGGCCGACCCACGGCAGCGCGAAGTCGGGGTCGACGACCTGGCCCATCGCCTCGGCGATCGTCGTCAGGAGCACGAGGAATCCCCAGAAGATCAGGGCGTGCATCAGGCCGGGCGCGAACCGCTGGAAGAGCTTCCGCTGCCCGAGCACGTGCGAGCCCTCACGGGCGATCCGCCTGGGGAGGTCGCTAGAGCGATCGACGCTCCTCCCGAGCGCGTTCAGGCGGGCCAGCAGGCGGGCCCGGCGCGCGAACAGCCTCCCCGCCAGCAAGACGACGGCCAGGAGGAGGGCGGCACGCAAGAGCATCGGCGCGAGTCTAGCCCCTCGTCTCCGAGCCTGCGAGCACGGGAATGCAGCGCCAACACCCAGGGTTGATAATCTTCGACTCAGGTTTTATCCTGTCTAGCGACTGAGACAGCCGCACAACGAGGAGGAAGCTCATGGCTCGAGCAGTGGGGATCGACCTCGGCACGACGAACTCCGTCGTCGCCGTCCTGGAGGGCGGCGAACCCGTCGTGGTCCCGAACACCGAGGGGTCCCGCACGACGCCCTCCGTCGTCGGCTACGCGAAGAACGGCGAGATCCTCGTCGGCGAGGTGGCGAAGCGCCAGGCGATCACGAACCCGGACCGGACCGTTCGTTCGGTCAAGCGTTTCATGGGCGCCAAGGACTGGAGCGTCGACATCGATGGCAAGGGGTGGACCCCGCAGGAGGTCTCCGCCC
Source organism: Actinomycetota bacterium (assembly GCA_035762085.1). Classification (GTDB taxonomy): domain Bacteria; phylum Actinomycetota; class UBA4738; order UBA4738; family HRBIN12; genus HRBIN12. The sequence goes on from DASTPT010000016.1 coordinate 7,090, forward strand.
AGATCCTGGCGAAGCTGAAGCGCGACGCCGAGGCGTACCTAGGTGACACCGTGACCCAGGCGGTCGTCACCGTCCCCGCGTACTTCGACGACGCGCAGCGCCAGGCCACGAAGGAGTCCGGCCAGATCGCCGGGCTCGAGGTGCTCCGCATCATCAACGAGCCGACGGCGGCCGCGCTCGCGTACGGCCTGGACAAGCAGCACGACCAGACGATCCTCGTGTTCGACCTCGGTGGGGGCACGTTCGACGTGTCGCTGCTCGAGATCGGGGAGGGCGTCTTCGAGGTCAAGGCGACACACGGCGACACGCAGCTCGGGGGCGACGACTGGGACCAGCGCGTCATCGACTGGATGGTGAAGGAGTTCAAGAACAATCACGGCGTCGACCTGTCGAACGACCGGATGGCCCTGCAGCGCCTCAAGGAGGCGGCGGAGAAGGCCAAGATCGAGCTCTCCCAGGTCACCGAGACGCAGATCAACCTCCCGTTCGTGACGGCCACGGCCGAGGGCCCGCTCCACCTGGAGATGAAGCTCACGCGCTCGGAGCTCGAGCGGATGACGGAGGATCTCGTCGAGCGCTGCCGGGAGCCATTCGACCTGGCGGTGAAGGACTGGGGCAAGGACGTCTCGGAGATCGACCACATCATCCTGGTCGGCGGCTCGACGCGGATGCCGATGATCCAGGAGCTCGTGCGCGAGCTCACGGGCGGCAAGGAGCCGCACAAGGGCGTGAACCCCGACGAGGTCGTGGCCGTCGGCGCCGCGATCCAGGCCGGTGTCCTGAAGGGCGACGTGAAGGACATCCTGCTCCTGGACGTCACGCCGCTCACGCTCGGCGTCGAGACGAAGGGCGGGATCTTCACCAAGCTGATCGAGCGGAACACGACGATCCCGACACGCAAGTCCGAGATGTTCTCGACGGCCGAGGACGGGCAGACCACGGTCGAGATCCACGTCGTCCAGGGCGAGGCCGAGACCGTGTACTCGCCCGGTGTGCGCTCGCTCGGCAAGTTCCACCTCATGGGGCTCCCGCCCGCGCCGCGCGGCGTCCCGCAGATCGAGGTCGCGTTCGACATCGACGCGAACGGGATCGTGAACGTCAGCGCCAAGGACATGGCCACCGGTAAGGAGCAGCAGATGACGATCACCGGCGGCACGGCGCTGTCCAAGGAGGACATCGACCGCATGGTCCAGGACGCCGAGAAGTTCGCGGCCGAGGACCACCAGCGGCGTGAGGCGGCCGAGGCGCGCAACGCCGCCGACCAGCTCACGTATCAGGTCGACAAGTCGCTCGAGGAGTGGGGCGACAAGGTTCCGCAGGCCGACCGCGACGAGATCGCGAAGCTGTCCGACGAGCTGAAGGAGGCGCTGAAGGGGGAGGACATCGAGAAGATCAAGGCCGGCACCGACGCGCTGATGCGCAGGTTCCAGGGCGTCGGGCAGGCGATGTACGAGCAGGCCCAGGCCGGGGCCGCCCAGCAGGCCGCGGCCTCGGGCGGCGGTGAGGCCGGCCCGCCCGCCGGCGAGGAGGACGTCGTCGAGGGCGAGATCGTCGACGACGAAGGAGGTGCACAGCAGTGAGGGACACCATCGTTCGCTGGGATCCGTTCCGTGACCTCGTCTCGATCCAGGACGAGCTGAACCGGCTCTTCGGCCGGACGTTCACCGGCGTGGAGCCCACCAGGCCGACGGCGGCGGGGGCGTGGATGCCGTCGATGGACGTCTACGAGACCGAGGACAAGATCGTCGCGATCATCGAGTTGCCCGGGATCGACCCGAAGGACGTCGAGGTCGCGGTCGAGGACTCGACGCTCACGGTCAGCGGCTCGCGCGAGTTCTCCTCGGAGATCCAGGAGGAGAACGTCCACCGGATCGAGCGCCGGTACGGCTCGTTCAGCCGTGCCATCACGCTCCCGCAGACCGCCGACACCGAGAAGGTCGAGGCCGCCTTCGACAAGGGCGTCCTCACGGTCGAGGTGCCGAAGGTCGAGAAGGCGAAGCCGAAGAAGATCCAGATCAGGGCGGAGGCATGACCGGCAAGGACACGCACGAGGACCACGAGGAGCAGGACCGCCACAAGGTCCGCGTCGTGGACAAGCGACGCTTCCGCGAGTCGGGCTCGGCCCCGGAGGGGGAGACCGCCCCCTCCGGGGAGCCCACGCCCTCGGGCGAGCCCACCACCCGCGAGCTGCCGCCGGAGACGCCGGCGGACCTGGAGGACGAGCTCGCGCAGGCGCGGCGGGAAGCCGACGAGTACCGCGACCACCTCCAGCGGCTGCAGGCCGAGTTCGACAACTACCGCAAGCGCACGCTGAAGGAGCAGACGCGTGCGGTCGAGCTGGCGGCCCAACCGACCATGCTCCGACTCCTCGAGGTCCTGGACGACTTCGACCTGGCGCTCGTCGCGGCCGATCAGACGTCGGACTTCGAGAAGTTCCGCAAGGGCGTCGAGCTCGTCTACGCGAAGCTCGTCGACGCGCTCAAGGCCGAGGGCCTCGAGCGGATCCATGCCGAGGGTAAGCCGTTCGACCCCGTCGAGCACGAGGCGCTGATGCAGACGGGCGAGGGGGACGGCGAGCCGCACGTGGCCGAGGTATTCCGTCAGGGCTACCGGCTGAAGGGGACCGTGATCCGGCCCGCCAGCGTTCGCGTCGAGCGCTCGTGAGGGGGCGCCCGTGAACGGCGACGTCAAGCGCGAGTGGTTCGAGAAGGACTACTACCAGGTCCTCGGCGTAGCGAAGAACGCGACGCACGCCGAGATCAAGAAGGCGTACCGCAAGCTCGCGCAGAAGTATCACCCGGACGCGAACCCCGGGAACCAGTCGGCCGAGGAACGCTTCAAGGAGGTCTCGGCCGCGTACGACGTCGTCGGTGACGAGGAGAAGCGGAAGCGGTACGACCAGGTCCGCGACATGGCCACCTCCGGGTTCGGTGGCGCGGGCGGCGGGTTCCCGGGCGGCTTCCCCGGTGGTGGCTTCCCGGGTGGCGCGCGTGTCCGGGTCGAGGACCTCGGCGACCTCGGCGACCTGAGCGATCTCTTCGGGGGGCTGTTCGGAGGAGGACGTCGGGGGCGCTCGCGCACGCGCTCGCGCGTGGCCCATGGCGCCGACCTCGAGACGGACGTGACCGTCACGTTCGACGACGCGATGCGTGGCACGACCGTGCCGGTCCGCATCCAGGGACCCGCGCCGTGCGGGACCTGCGGCGGGAGCGGCGCCGCGCCGGGCTCGACGCCGGTCACGTGCCCGCAGTGCGGCGGGACCGGCGAGATCGCGGTGAACCAGGGGTTCTTCCAGATGGAGCAGCCGTGCCCTCGATGCCACGGCACCGGTCGGGCGGTCGAGCAGGCGTGTCCCACGTGCGGCGGCACGGGATCCGAGCGGCGCACGAGGAGCTTCCAGGTCAAGGTGCCCGCCGGCGTGAAGGACGGCGCCCGGATCAAGCTCGCCGGACGGGGCGAGCCGGGGCCTGCGGGCGCGGCCGGAGGCGACCTGTACGTCCGGGTGCACGTGCGTCCCCACCGGTTCTTCGGGCGCAAGGGGAGCGATCTGACCGTGGAGGTCCCGATCACGTACCCGGAGGCTGCGCTCGGGGCGAACATCAACGTCCCGACGCCGGACGGGCCCGTCACGATGAAGGTGCCGGCCGGGACGCCCTCCGGCAAGACGTTCCGCCTGAAGGGGAAGGGGGCGCCTCGCAGGAACGGGACGGGCGACCTGTTGGTGACGGTGAACGTCGATGTGCCGGGCAAGCTCTCGAAGGCCCAGCGCGAGCTGCTGCGGCAGCTGCGCGAGGCCGAGAAGGAGTCCCCGCGCCGTCGGTTGGGCGTGGAGGCGTGATCTCGTGGAGGGGACGCGCGACATGAACAGGGACGAGTCCATGCGACGCGACGAACGCGCCGTGTACGTGATCAGCGTCGCGGCCGAGCTCGCCGGCGTGCACCCGCAGACGCTCCGGATCTACGAGCGCAAGGGACTGCTGCGCCCGAAGCGCACGTCGGGGAACAGCCGTCGGTACTCCGAGCACGACATCGAGCGCCTACGCATGATCCAGGAGCTGACCCAGGCCGAGGGCGTGAATCTCGCCGGCGTGAAGCGGATCATGCAGATGCAGCGCGAGCTCGACCGGCTGCACGACAAGATCCGCGAACTCGAGGCGGAGCTCTCGCGTCGACCGATCGTCGCCCCCGGCCGGCGGGGCGGGACCGAGATCGTCCCGCTGGGGACCTCGGTGGTGCTTCGGTGGGGGGAGACGCCCTCGTGACCCGGGTCGTCGGCGATCGCGTGATCCTGCGGCCCTTCCGCCCGGAGGAGTTCGACATCGCCCTGGCGCGCGAGCCGTCCGAGGACGCCGCGCGGCGCGAGCTGCGGCGTCGCCGGTTGGCGCTGTCCGGCACTCGGACGGCGTGGGAGCTGATGTTCGCGGTCGAGGCGAGCGGCAGGCTCGTCGGGGACATCCAGGCCCGGTCCTCGGACCAGGCGATGCCGCCGGGCGTCTGGGAGGTCGGCGTCGACCTGTGGGACGAGGGCGACCGGGGCCAGGGGATCGGCTCGGAGGCCGTGACGCTGCTCGTGTCGCACCTCTTCGCGCAGGAAGGCGCGCACCGCGTCCAGGCGACGACCGATGTCGACAACGCCGCGATGCGACGCTCGCTCGAGAAGTGCGGCTTCCGGTTCGAAGGCGTGCTGCGCGGGTTCATGCCCGTGCCCGACGGGCGTCCGCGCGACTACACGATGTACGCGATGACGACCGACGATCGAGGGTACTGAGGAAGGTCGATGGATCCGAACAAGCTGACGATCAAGACGCAGGCGGCGCTCGAGGGGGCGCGGGAGCAGGCGCTCGCGCGCAACCAGCAGGCGATCGAGCCCGAGCACGTGCTGTTCGCCCTGCTGTCCGACCCCGAGGGCGTCGTCTACCCGCTGCTCCACGACCTGGGCGTGGCGCCGAAGCCGCTGCGCGATCGCGTCGACTCGGCGCTCGACCGCCTGCCGAAGGTATACGCGCCGGGCACCGAGGTCCGCATCTCCCAGGCCACCGGCGCCATGCTCGATGCCGCGTTCCGCGAGGCCGAGGCGCTGACCGACGAGTACGTTTCGACCGAGCACCTGCTGCTGGCGCTGCTCGGGGGCCACACCGCCGCGGCCGAGATCCTGCGCGAGGCCGGTCTGGAGCGCGACGCCGTCCTGGGGGCGCTGGCCGAGGTCCGCGGCCGGCAACGCGTGACGGACCAGAACCCCGAGGAGAAGTACCAGGCGCTCGAGCGGTACGGCCGGGACCTGACCGAGCAGGCACGGCGCGGCAAGCTCGATCCGGTGATCGGCCGCGACGACGAGGTTCGACGCGTCGTGCAGGTGCTCAGCCGCCGAACGAAGAACAATCCCGTGCTGATCGGGGAGCCCGGCGTGGGTAAGACGGCGATCGTCGAGGGCCTGGCCCAGCGGATCGTCGGGGGCGACGTCCCCGAGGGGCTGAAGGACAAGCGCGTCGTGGCGCTCGACATCGGCGCGATGGTGGCCGGATCGAAGTACCGGGGGGAGTTCGAGGAGCGTCTGAAGGCGGTCCTCCGCGAGATCGTCGACAGCGAGGGCCAGATCGTCACCTTCATCGACGAGCTCCACACGATCGTCGGAGCGGGTGCGGCCGAGGGCGCCGTCGACGCCGGGAACATGCTGAAGCCGATGCTCGCACGCGGAGAGCTCCGGGCGATCGGCGCCACGACGCTGGACGAGTACCGCGAGCACATCGAGAAAGACCCGGCGCTCGAGCGGCGGTTCCAGCCCGTGTTGGTCGGCGAGCCGAGCGTCGAGGACACGATCGCGATCCTGCGCGGGCTCAAGGAGCGGTACGAGGTCCACCACGGCGTCCGGATCCAGGACCCGGCGCTCGTCGCGGCCGCCGTGCTGTCAGACCGGTACGTCACCGGGCGGTTCCTCCCCGACAAGGCGATCGACCTGGTCGACGAAGCCGCCAGCCGCCTGCGGATCGAGATCGACTCGATGCCGGTCGAGATCGACGAGGTAGAGCGACGCATCAAGCAGCTCGAGATCGAGCGCGCCGCGCTGCGCAAGGAGACCGATCCCGCGTCCAGGGAGCGGCTCGAGCGGCTCGAGCGTGAGCTCGCCGACCTGCAGGAGCGGTCTGCGGGGATGCGAGCGCACTGGCAGCAGGAGAAGGAGCGGATCGACCGGATCCGCGAGCTGAACCAGCAGATCGAGGACGCGCGTGGCGAGGCCGAGCGTGCCGAGCGCGACGGCGACCTGGAGCGCGCCGCCGAGCTCCGCTACGGCCGGATCGTCCAGCTCCAGAAGGAGATGGAGGTCGAGAACGCGCGTCTCGGCGAGCTCCAGACCGACGTGCGGATGTTGAAGGAGGAGGTCACCGAGGAGGACGTGGCCGAGGTCGTGAGCGCCTGGACGGGCATCCCGGTCAGCCGCCTCATGGAGGGCGAGATGGCCAAGCTCGTCCACCTGGAGGAGGCGCTGCACCGGCGGGTCGTCGGCCAGGACGAGGCGGTCCAGGCCGTCGCGAACGCGATCCGCCGCTCACGCGCCGGCCTGTCGGACCCGAACCGGCCGATCGGCTCGTTCCTGTTCCTCGGACCGACCGGCGTCGGCAAGACCGAGCTCGCGCGCGCCCTCGCCGAATACCTGTTCGACGACGAGCGCGCGATCGTCCGGGTGGATATGGGCGAATATCAGGAGCGGCACACGGTCTCGCGGCTGGTCGGCGCGCCGCCGGGCTACGTGGGATACGAGGAAGGCGGCCAGCTGACCGAGGCCGTCCGCCGGCGTCCCTACTCGGTCGTGCTGCTCGACGAGCTCGAGAAGGCGCACGGCGACGTCTTCAACATCCTGTTGCAGCTCCTGGACGACGGCCGTCTCACCGACGGGCACGGCCGGACGGTGGACTTCCGGAACGCGATCGTGATCATGACCTCGAACCTCGGGAGCTCGGTGTTCCAGGACGACGGCGTCCCGCCGGATCGGCGCCGGGATGTGATCCTCGATGCGGTCGGGGGGACGTTCCGGCCCGAGTTCGTGAACCGGATCGACGAGATCGTCGTGTTCGACCCGCTGGGCAGGGGTGACATCGAGGCGATCGTCGACATCCAGATGCGGCACCTGCGCGAGCGTCTGGCCGAGCGCAAGCTCACGCTGACGCTCACGGACGGGGCGCGCGCGTACCTGGCGGAGAAGGGATACGACCCCGCGTTCGGCGCCCGGCCGCTGAAGCGTCTGATCCAGCGCGAGCTGCAGGACCCCTTGGCGCTGAAGCTCCTCGCCGGCGAGGTTCGCGAGGGGGACGAGGTGGTCGTGGACGCCTCGGATGGTCGGATCGACATCCGCGCGGGGGCGACGGTCGCCGGGTAGTCCCACGGCAGGCTCTCGGGCTCGCGAGGGCCGACGCGAGTGCCTCTAGACTCGTCGGCGTGAACCCGTGGGTCCGCGTGCTCGGGGTCTTCGTCGCGGTCGTGGCGGCCGCCCTCCTGCTCAAGGTGCTGCACCCGCTGCTGGTCTTCGCGCTGCTGATCGGCGGCATCGCGTACGCCAACCACGTCCTCACCGTGAAGCCGAAGCGGGAGCGCACGAAGACCACCGCCGAGTTGCTCGGCCTTCGGGCGGGTCCCGACGTGCAGGCGGCGGCGTCGGCGGTCCCCTTCGCGCTGCTGGAGCGTCCGCAGGCGACGAGCTCAGAGGTGATGGCGGGGCCCTGGCGCGGGACGGAGGTCCGTCTCTTCGACGTGGAGACGACGCCATCCGTGGACGTCGACGGGATCCGTACGCCCAGACGCTTCACGTGCGTCGTCGCGCCCCTGCCCGTCGAGACGCCACACCTGGTCGCCGAGCCGGATGCGTTCCTCACCCCCGGGCCCGATCGCGCCGACCTGCCGACCGTCACGGTGGGGCACGATCGGATCGACGCCGCGTTCGACGTCCGGTGCGCGGACCCGCGGTTCGCTCCGTCGTTCGTCGCGGGCGACGTCGCCACGTGGCTGCTCGAGCAGGACGAGACGATGGCGTTCGAGACGCGCGGCCGCGCCGTCCTCCTGTACCGGGCCTGGATCCCGGCGAAGGACCGCGACCTGCTGCTCGAGGTGCTCCGCGGTTTCCTCGACGCGGTCGCGGCGCAGGGGAGTACCGTGGACCCGTGAGCGACACCGGTGCCGATCAGCCAAGGGTCCTGCGCCGCAGCCGCGACGACCGGGTGATCGGCGGCGTCTGCGCGGGGCTCGGCCGCTACCTGGGCGTGGACCCCGTCCTGCTCCGGATCGCGTTCGTCGTGCTCGCGATAGCCGGGGGCGGCGGCGTGATCCTGTACATCGTCGGCTGGGTCCTGATCCCCGAGGAGAAGCCGGGGGAGGCGCTCGGCGCGAAGCCGCCGTCGAGCGCGGAGAGCCTGCGCCTGGTCGCCGGTGGCACGTTGATCGCGGTGGGGCTGTTGCTGCTCCTGAACCTCAGCATCCCGCGGATCGGCAAGTACCTGTGGCCGCTGGCGCTCATCGCGATCGGCATCGCGGTCATCGTCCAGGTCTCGGCCCGCCGATGAGCGAGCTCCCTCCCGCACCGGAGCCACCGCCGAAGCCGCTCCCGATCTCACGGCTCTTCGTCGGCGTCCTCCTCGTCGGGCTGGGCGTCGTCTGGCTGCTCGACGCCGTCGACGCCGTCGACATCGACTGGGGGGTCGTGCTCCCGGCGGCGCTCATCGTCGTCGGGGTCGCGTTGGTGGTGACGGCATGGCAGGGACGCGGTCGCGGCGGCCTGATCGCGCTCGGGATCGTCCTCACCGTGCTGCTCACGATCACGACGGTGGTGCGCGTCCCGCTCTCGGGCGGCGTCGGCGACCGGGCCGAGCGCCCCAGGTCGCTCGAGGCGACGGCGGATCCCTTCGAGCTGGCGATCGGCAAGCTCACGGTCGACCTCGGCGACCTGACGTGGGGGCCCGAGGCCCCCGGCCAGGTGCGCGTCGAGGCCGCGGTCGGGATGGGCGAGCTCGTCGTGCTGGTCGGGCCCGACTTCCCGTGCGTGTCGGTGGGCGCCGAGGCCGGCGTGGGCGAGCTCGACGTCTTCGGCGAGCGCGAGAGTGGCGTGGCGCCCGAGTACCGGACCGAGGCCGTGTGCCTGGCGGCGCCGCTCCTGACGCTGGACCTGTCGGTGGGGCTCGGGCGGGTGGAGGTGCGACGTGACGGAGCGTGAGGTCGATCGGGTCGCGCTCGCGTTCGGCGTGGCGTTCGTCGTCGCGGGGGTGCTGTTCCTCCTCGACCGTCTCGAGGTCTGGGAGATCGACGCGTCCTACATCCTGCCCGTCTTCCTGATCGCGATCGGCGTGGCGATCCTCCTCGGCGGACGCGCGGAGCGGCCGCCGACGCCACCGGCTGGCTGATGCGGATCGTCGTCGCGACCGAGCGGTTGGCCGAGTGGGGCGGCACGGAGACCTACGTCCTCACCCTGGCGGACCACCTCCAGCAGCTCGGGCACGAGACCTGGATCGTCACCGCGCGGTTCGGACGACCCGCTGCCTGGGCCACGGCTCGAGGCCTGCGCGTCCTTCGGGCCGGAGAGCCGCCGCCGGAGGGCCTGGACCTGATCGTCTCGAACACCACACCGCTCGGGCTGGACCTGGCGGCCGCCGAGCCCTCGGTCCGCCAGCTCTGGGTGGCGCACTCGACGGTCAGCCCGCTCCAGATGCCGCCCGCGGCCGACGTCGCGCACCGGATCGTCGCGCTGAACGACCGCGTCCGGCGCTGGGCGTCGGCCGTGGCCGGCGCGGGCCCCGTCCTCCGATTGCGTCAGCCGATCGACGTCCGGCGGTTCGCGCCGCGCGGCCCGCTCCCCGAGCGGCCGCGGCGGATGCTCCTGCTCGGCAACCACCTCTCCGGGGAGCGCCGTTCGGCCGTCCTGCAGGTCGCTCGCGATCGGGGGATCGAGGTCGAGCAGGTGGGGCTGCCCGACCATCAGGAGGACGCCGTCGAGGAGGTGGTCGGGGCCACCGACGTGGTCGTCGGGTACGGGCGCGCGATCCTCGAGGCGATGGCGTGCGGGAAGGCGGCTTACGTCCTGGACCGCAACGGCGGGGACGGCTGGGTGACGCCGGAGAGCTACCCCGCCCTCGAGGCCGACGGGTTCGCCGGGACGGGCACGGACGCCACGGTCACGCCGGCGCGCTTCGCCGAGGACCTGGACGCGTTCGCCCCGTGGATGGGCGCCGCCAACCGAGACCTCGTCATGACCGGGCACAAGGCGCAGGACCACGCGGCCGCGATGGTCGAGGTGGCCGCGGGTGTGGAGCGTCCCTCACCCGACGGGGCCCTCGCGCAGGAGCGCCGGGATCTCGCGAACGCCATCCGAGCATCCACGACGATCGTCGAGCTCGTCGATGGCCTCAACCACCACGTCCAGGTGCTCGCGGAGCGGATCGCCGACCTCGAGCGGGAGCGCGATGCGCTGCAGGCCGAGCGCGACGGGCTCCGCACCACCCTGGTCGAGCTCGACGCGGACGCGGCGTGGGCGCGTCGCTTCCGGGACTCTCGCCGCTTCCGCGTCCTGCAGGCGGTGCTGCGCCCGCTGGATCGGCTCCGCGGACGCACGACGCCCTGATCGCGCGCGAACTGTACGGCCCCGACCGTACCCGATAGTCTCCAGGCGGATCCGCCGGACGGAAGGAACGGACGACATGTGGGTTCTCTGGGTCGTGCTCGGGCTGGTGGCGCTCGTCGTCATCTTCGGCATCGTCTCGTACAACCGGTTCGTCTCGCAGCGCCAGCTCATCAAGGACTCGTGGGCGAACATCGACACGGAGCTCCGTCGTCGGTACGACCTGATCCCGAACCTCGTCGAGACCGTCCGGGGCTACGCGGCGCACGAGCGGCAGGTGTTCGAGAACGTCACCCGCGCCCGCGCGGCCGCGGCGGCGGCGACCGGGAGCCCGGCCGAGCAGGCCGCGGCCGAGGGCCCGTTCGTCGCGGCCCTGCGCCAGCTGTTCGCGGTGGTCGAGAACTACCCGGACCTGAAGGCGAACCAGAACTTCCTCGCGCTCCAGGCCGAGCTGACGAACACCGAGGACCGGCTGCAGACGTCGCGCCGCTTCTACAACGCGAACGTCCGCGACTACAACGAGCGCGTCCAGCAATTCCCCTCGATGATCGTCGCGCGGATGTTCTCCTTCCAGGAGGAGGAGTTCTTCGAGGTCGAGGAGGTCCTGCGCGAGGCCGGCCCGCCGCAGGTGAACTTCACGGAGCCGGGCCCCTCGGTCTCGTTCGGCGACCCCGGCGCCGCCCCGACCGATCGGGCGAGCGCGCCCGGCGCGGCGCCGGTCGTGCCGGAGGCGACCCCCGCGCCGTCGGCGACCGAGGCGACGCCGCCGATGCCACCTCCGCCCCCGGACGACACGACCTAGTCAGCGAGCCGAGGTCTCGGGGCCGGAGGCCGGGACCGCCGCGGGCTCGCGGCCGAAGCCGTCCCGAGCCGTCCTGCGGCGGAGGTCGGTGGTGAGCAGCGTCCACGCGCCCGCGTAGATCATCGCCGACACCCCGAGCGCCACCGCCGCCGTACGCTCGCCGAAGGCCGTCGCGACGGCGGCGGTCACGACGCTCGAGATCGTGAACGACAGCGTGATCAGCGCGTTGTCGAACGCGAAGATCCGGCCCCGGATCCGGTCGTCGACGACGCGCTGGAGCCCGTACGACGAGAGGGTCCACTGCGCGCCGCCGCCGAGGTGCGCGATCGCGACGGTCGGCGCCGCCAGCAGCAGCGAGGGCGCGACGCCGAACGCCGTGTACCCCAGGCCGAAGACCGCGAGGGCCATCGCGATCGCGGTGAACAACCGTCGGTCGCCCTCGCCCGCCGCCCACCGCCCGAGGAACGGGCCGATGAGCGCGCCAACCCCCCTGGCGGCCATGAGCACCCCGATGCCGATCGCGCCCGCCTCGTACACGTTCTCGGCGAACACAGAGATCAGCACAAGCACACCGGCGACGAGGCCGAAGCCCCCCTTGACGGACAGCAGCGCGAACACCCGATGGTCCCGCCGGGCGTACCGCATCGTCTCGACGGTGGCGCGCAGCACGCTCGGGTGCTCCACCCCTTCGACCCGAGCCTCGTTGAACGGCCGGTGGATCCGCGCGAGGAGCAGGGCGGAGACGACGAAGGAGGAAGCGTCGACCACGAAGGCCGTGTCCCGGCCGAGCGTCGCCGCGACGATCCCGCCGGCCGCCGCGCCGAGCGCGAGCATGGTCCCCCACAGCGAGCCGAACAACGCGTTCGCGGGACCGAGGTCCTCGGACGCGACGAGGTTCGGGAAGGCCGCGCTGGAGGCGGGATCGAACACCGCGCTGAACGAGGAGAGGCACGCGAGGAGGACGAACCCGATCCACAGGGTCGATGCGTCGTTGACGAGCAGGAAGCCGAGGCACAGACCGGCGCGGACGACGTCGCACCAGATCATGACCTTCCGACGGTCCAGCCGGTCCACGATCGCCCCGCCGACCGGCGACATGAGGAAGAAGGGCATCTCCTGCGAGACGATCAGGACCGCGATCGAGAGGGCCGAGCCCGTGAGCTCGATCACCAGGTCGAACAGCGCGACGAGCAGGAACCAGTCGCCGCCCAGCGAGATGAACGAAGCGAGGTACAGGCGTCGGAAGTCGGGGTTGCGGCGGAGCAGGGACAGGCTGGCTCGTAGGCCTCCCAGGGACTCCACCGGCTCGCGCGTCGACACGGTGATTTGCGAGACTACACGGCGAGGCCCGTGCGAGGAGGTGAGCGGACGTGCTCGAAGACCTCACGTGGTTCCGGCAGGCTGCGTTCCGATGGGAGGGGGAGGGTCCGGTCGTCTACGTCGACCCGTGGGGCATCACCGACCCGGTCCCGGCCGACGTCATCCTCATCACCCACGCCCATCACGACCACTTCCAGCCGCGAGAGATCGAGCGGCTCCGGACGCCGACCACGAAGCTCGTCGCCCCGAAGGACGTGGCGGACGGCCTGTCCGGAGACGTGACGCCCGTCGCGCCTGGCGAGGTGCACGACGTCGGCGGTCTGCGGCTCGAGACCGTGCCCGCGTACAACATCGCCGAGGAGCGTCTGGACATGCACCCGCAGCGCAACGGCTGGGTGGGCTATCTGCTGGAGTACGCCGGCCGTCGCTACTACCACGGGGGGGACACGGACGCGCTCCCGGAGCTCCAGCGGATCTCGACGGACGTCGCGCTCGTGCCGATCGGGGGCACCTACACGATGGATGCCGAGGAGGCGGCGGACTTCGTCCAAGAGATGGAGCCGGGTCTCGCGGTCCCGATGCACTACGGGTACGTGGTGTGCTCTCCGTCCCGGGCCGACGTGTTCCGCAAGCTGGCCGCGCCGGTCCCGGTCCAGATCCTGGACCCGACGAACCCGTTCGAGCAGCCGTAGGCGCTCGAGGGCGGGGGTGGGGGGAACGATGGTGGGCCGTCGGTCTGACCGACGGCGGTGAAAGGGGAGCCGCAGTGAGCGTGATCAAGACGATCGACCTGGTCGGGGTCTCCACCGTCTCGTGGGGGGACGCCGCGAAGTCCGCCCTCGCCGAGGCGGCGAAGACGATCCGGCAGATCGAGCGGATGGACATCCTGGGCACGAGCGCCGTGGTGAAGGACGGCGAGATCGACGAGTACCACACCGAGATCCGGCTGAGCTTCCGGATCGAGCGGACCGCCTAGGCGGAACGCGTCGCGCGTGGCCGCGTTCGTCGCTCGCGAACCGTGCCCGAGGTCGCCGATAGACTGAGCGCGACATGCCTGCCTCCATCGTCATCGGGACCCAGTGGGGGGACGAGGGCAAGGGCAAGGCCACCGATTACCTGGCCGACCACATGGACTTCGTGGTCCGGTACCAGGGCGGCAACAATGCCGGTCACACGATCATCGCCGAGGGGCACGAGCTGAAGCTCCACCTGGTGCCCTCGGGCATCCTGTACCCGCACATCACGTCGGTGATCGCCGACGGCGTCGTCGTGGATCCGCGCGTGCTCCTCGAGGAGATGGACATGCTGTCTGCGCTCGGGCTCGAGGTCAGCCGGCTTCGGATCTCGAACAACGCCCACATGATCATGCCGTACCACCTCGAGCTCGAGAGGGTGACCGAGCGGTTCCTGGGCAAGAACGCCCTCGGTACGACGAAGCGCGGGATCGGACCTGCCTACGCCGACAAGGCGGCGAGGATCGGGCTGCGGATCCAGGACCTGTTCGACGAGAAGATCTTCCGGGAGAAGCTCGACGTCGTCCTGCGCGAGAAGAACGCGATCCTCACGAAGGTCTACGGCCGCCTGCCGCTCGAGGCCGAGGCGATCGTCGAGGACTACCGAGGCTACGCGGAGCGTCTGCGCCCCTCCGTCGCCGACACCTCGAAGGTCCTCCACGACGGCCTGCGCGAGGGCAAGAACGTGTTGCTCGAGGGCGCCCAGGGCACCCTGCTCGACCTGGACAAGGGGACCTATCCGTTCGTCACCTCCTCGAATCCGGTGGCCGGTTACGCGCTCGCCTCGGCCGGCATCGGACCGACGGAGGTCGAGCGGGTGATCGGCGTGACGAAGGCGTACGTCACCCGGGTCGGCGCGGGGCCGTTCCCGACGGAGGACCTCGGACCCGATGGCGACCGGATGGGCGAGCGCGGGAACGAGTTCGGCACGACGACGGGCCGCAAACGCCGATGCGGCTGGTTCGACGCGGCGATCCTCCGGTACGCCGCGCGCGTGAACGGCCTCACCGAGCTGTTCCTGACGAAGCTCGACGTGCTCACGGGGTTCCCCACCGTGCGGGTCTGCACCGCGTACCGCGCGGACGGGCAGACCTTCGAGGACTTCCCACCCCACCAGTCGCTCGTCCACCGGGCCGAGCCGGTGTGGGAGGAGCTCGGCGGCTGGGAGCAGGACCTCGGCGACGCCCGCACGTTCGACGACCTGCCGCGGGCGGCGCGGGCGTACGTCGCCCGGCTGCGGGACCTGGTCGGCGTGCCGATCCCGATGGTCTCGGTCGGGCCGGCCCGAGAGCAGAGCCTGCCCGTCACATGAGGGTGCTCGTCGTCGGGGGTGGAGGGCGTGAGCACGCGCTCGTCTGGCGGCTGGCTCGCGACCCCGACGTCGGCGAGGTGCTGGCCGCGCCCGGCAACGGCGGGATCGCCCGTGAGGTCCGGTGCCTGCCCGTGGTGGCCGAGGACGTGGAGGCGGTCGCCTCGACGGCCGAGCGTGAGCGAGCCGACCTCGTGGTCGTGGGGCCGGAGGCGCCGCTCGTCGCCGGGCTGGCCGACGAGCTGCGCCGTCATGAGCTCCCCGTGTTCGGTCCGACCGCGGCGGGCGCTCGGCTCGAGGGCTCGAAGGCCTGGACGAAGGCGCTGTGCGAGCGGCACGGGATCCCCGCCGCGGGCTCACGGACGGTCACGACGATGGAGGAGGGGCTCGAGGCCCTCGACGCGTTCGGCCCGCCGTACGTGGTGAAGGCCGACGGCCTGGCCGCGGGCAAGGGC
>DASTPT010000017.1:0-29598 GCA_035762085.1 Actinomycetota bacterium
CCTCGTCGCGCAGCTCGTGGATCAGGCGCTGCGTCCGGGCGCCCGGGCCGAGCATCGAGATCGACCGCACGGGCGAGCCTAGGAGCTCGCGCAGGTAGTCCTTGTCGCGGAGGAAGTTGTGCGTCATCACGACGGCGAACGTCCGTCCGTCGAGCGGGGCCTGCTTCGCGACCTCGTCGGGGCGCTCGAGCGCGACGAAGCCCGCCGCCTGCGGGAACCGTTCCGGCGTGAGGAACACGGGGCGGTCGTCCACCACGATCGGGCTCCACCCCAGGTTCGCGGCCGCCGCGACGAGCGGCGCGGCGTCGTGGCCGGCTCCGCAGACCACCAGGCGGAGCGGCGGCTCGAGCACCTCGACGAACGCGCGCACGCCCTCGGTCAGCTCGCGGACCTCGGAGCGCTCGGCGGCGAGCAGCTCCACGCCGGCATCGGCCGCGACGCGATCGCTCGCCGGGTCGCCGAGCGAGCCCTGCGTGGAGCCGTCGGGCCTCACGAGCAGTCGGTCACCCTGCTCGACGCCGGCGACCCGCGAGTCGAGCACCGTGACCATGCAGATCGGGCGCTCCTCCTCGAGCGCCATGCGGAGCGCGCCGGCCACCTCGGCCGCCTTGTCGGCGGGCTCGACGAACAGCTCGATCGCGCCGTTGCAGCCGAGGCCCCAACCCCAGACCGCGTCGTCGTCGGCGGTGAGGTCGAACGAGACGACGCGCGCGTGGCCCTCGGTCATCACGACCCGCGCGACGTCGGCGACGTCGTTCTCCAGGCACCCGCCGCTGATGTTGCCGATCGGCGCGCCCTCCTCGGGCACCAGCAGACGGGCGCCGGGCCGCCGATAGGTCGAGCCACGCACCGCGACGATCGTCGCGAGCGCGAGCCTCTCGCCCTTCGCCCAGAGGGACTCGATCGCACGGAGCACGTCGGTGAGCTCGCTCACGTCATCGATGGTAGGGGGCATCGGCGCATCGGTCGAGCCGAGCACGCGCCGCTACCCTGTGGTCGTGTCCGTGCTCGTCGGGAACCGTCGCTTCTTCCTGGTCGCCGTCCCGATCTTCGTCGTGGCCGTCGGCCTGGTCGTCGCGTACCTGGTCCTGCGGCCGACGATCCGCAGGAACGCCGCGATCCTGATCGAGTCCAAGCTCGAGGTCGTGGTCGGTTTGGTCGAGGAGGTCCGCGCGGTCCACGGGGATCTCGGCGCCGCGACGGCCGAGCGCATGGACGAAGCCGCGCCCGAGGACATGGGGTTCCAGGCCGCCGACAACCCCTCGGACGAGCCGCTCGTCGTGAGCGTGCTCGCCACCGACGACGTGTGGACCGGCGCCGCGCGTGCGGACTCGGGCGCCTGCTACTTCGTCCGGGTCCTCGACTCGGGCGCCGTCGAGCGGGGCACGATCCCCGGGAGCGACTGCACGGCGACCGCCGCGAGCACGGCCTCGGCGCCCGGCTGGCCGGACCTCTGATCGTCGTCGCAACCGGTTCGCGCGCCCGGGGGTTCTGTCCTACCATCCATGACCTGCCCGCCTCGACGGAAAGGGGGGACGTCCGTGACGCACGTCGCGGTCACCGTCAACGGGGAGCAGCGGGAGGCCGACGTCGAGCCCCGCACGCTCCTCGTGTACTTCCTCCGGGAGACCCTCGGGCTGACCGGCACGAACGTCGGGTGCGACACGTCCTCGTGCGGCAGCTGCACCGTCCTGCTCGACGGCGAGTCCGTGAAGTCGTGCACGCTGCTCGCCGCCCAGGTGGACGGCCGGCAGGTCACCACGATCGAGGGCATGGTCACCGACGAAACGATGCATCCGCTCCAGGACGCGTTCCATCGGAACCACGGGCTCCAGTGCGGCTTCTGCACGCCCGGGATGATCATGGCGGCGGCGTCCTTCCTGAACGAGAACCCGACGCCGACCGAGCAGGAGGTCCGCGAGGCGCTCGAGGGCAACCTCTGTCGCTGCACCGGCTACCAGAACATCGTGACGTCGATCCTCGACGCGGCCGGGCAGATGTCCGGCGCGTCGGCGTGAGGGGTGGGATCCGTGGCGACGACCCAGACCTACGTCGGCAGCACGGTCCTGCGCAAGGAGGACCCCGAGCTCCTCACCGGGCAGGCGAGCTACGTCGACAACCAGACGATGCCCGGGATGCTGTGGATGGCGCTCGTTCGCCCCCCGTACGTGCACGCGCGCATCACGAGCATCGACACGTCGGCGGCCACGGCCATGCCGGGCGTCGTCGGCGTCTACACGGCCGAGGACCTGGACCTCGGCGCCCTGCCCTTCGTCTGGCCGATCACCGAGGACATCAAGGTCCCGGTCCACTACCCGCTCGCGAAGGACAAGATCCGGTTCCACGGCGACGCGGTCGCGGTCGTCGTGGCCGAGACGCGCGGGCAGGCGCGCGACGCCGCCGAGGCGGTCCACGCCGAGGTGGAGGAGCTCGCCGCCGTCACCGATCCCGAGGCCGCGATGGCCGAGGGGGCGCCGATCCTGCACGAGGAACTCGGCACGAACGTGACCGTGCACTGGAGCCACGGCGGCGGTGGCGACCAGTCGGTCTTCGAGAGCGCGCCGGTGATCGTCGAGGAGCGGTACTCGCAGCCGCGGCTGATCCCGAACGCGATCGAGGCGCGCGGCTGCCTCGCGTACGGAGTCCCGGCGATGGGCGAGTACACGCTGATCAGCTCGACGCAGATCCCGCACATCGTGCGGGCCACGCTCGGTGGCGCGGTCGGCATCGCCGAGTCGAAGCTCCGCATCGTCGCTCCCGACGTCGGCGGTGGCTTCGGCTCGAAGCTGAACGTCTACGCCGAGGAGGCCCTGGCGCTCGCGACGGCGAAGGCGACCGGCCGGCCGGTGAAATGGATCGAGGACCGGCACGAGAACTACGTCGCGACGATCCACGGCCGCGGCGTGATCCACGACTGCACGCTCGCCGGGACGGAGGACGGGCAGATCCTCGGCCTGAAGTTCGTCGAGATCGCCGACATGGGCGCGTACTACCAGCTGCTCACGCCCGGCATCCCCGAGCTCGGCGGCTGGGTCTACATGGGGCCGTACGACCCGAAGGCGTACTGGTACGAGTTCACCGGCGTCGTGACGAACGCCACGCCCACCGACGCGTACCGCGGTGCCGGCCGTCCCGAGGCCACGTACGTCCTCGAGCGGCTCGTCGACGCGTACGCGCGCCGGATCGGGATGGACCCGGCCGAGGTCCGTCGCAAGAACCTCGTGCCGAAGTTCACCGAGGCGCGACCGGCGATCAGTGGCCTGAACGTCGACTCGGGCGACTACCACGCGACGTTCGACCGCGCGCTCGAGATGGTCGGCTACGAGGATCTCCGCCGGGAGCAGGCCGAGCGCCGGGATCGCGGGGACGTGAAACAGCTCGGCATCGGGCTGTGCACCTACATCGAGATGTGCGGCCTCGCGCCCTCGAACATCCTGGGCGCGCTGCGCTACGCGGCCGGCGGCTGGGACGCCTGCACCGTCCAGGTCACCTGGACCGGCAAGGTGGTCCTGAAGATCGGCACCTCGCCGCACGGTCAGGGGCACGTCACGACGTGGGCGCAGATCGCCGCGGACGCGCTCGGCGTCCCGATCGAGGACGTCGAGGTCCTGCACGGCGACACCGCCGTGGCGCCGCTCGGGATGGACACGTACGGGTCTCGGAGCGTCTCGGTGGGCGCGACCGCCCTGTACCTGGCGCTCGAGAAGATCAAGGAGAAGGCGCGCACGCTCGCCGCACACGAGCTCGAGGCCGCCGAGGACGACCTGGAGTTCGCGAACGGGGCCTACACGGTGAAGGGCGCGCCCGACCGCGCCAGGACGATCACCGACCTGGCCGCGACCTCGTGGCAGGCGCACTCGATCCCCGAGGGGTTCGAGCCGAACCTGGAGGCGACCGCCGTGTTCGACCCACCGAACTTCACGTGGCCCGGCGGCGCGCACATCTGCGTGTCCGAGGTCGACACCGAGACCGGCGCGGTCGAGATCCTGCGGTACGTCGCGGTCGACGACTGCGGCACCGTGATCAACCCGATGATCGTCGAGGGCCAGCTCCACGGCGGGATCGCGCAGGGGATCGCCGAGGCGCTGTTCGAGGAGGCGATCTACGACGAGCACGGCAACCTGATCACGTCGTCGATGAGCCAGTACCTCGTGCCGGCGGCGACGGAGATCCCCACGATGGAGCTCGACCGGACCGAGACGCCGAGCACCACGAACCCGCTCGGCGTGAAAGGGATCGGCGAGGCCGGCACGATCGCGGCGCCACCGGCCGTCGTGAACTCGGTCGTGGACGCGCTCGCGCACCTGGGCGTGACCGACGTCGGCAAGCCGGCGACCCCGGAGCGCGTCTGGGGTGCCATCCAGCGAGCGAAAGGGGGTGCGGCATGATCCCGGCGCCGTTCGAGTACGAGCGCGTCGAGTTCGTCGACCACGCGCTCCAGCTGCTCACCGCCGACCCCGAGGCGAAGGTCCTCGCCGGCGGCCACTCGCTCCTGCCGCTCATGCGGCTGCGGCTCGCGCGCCCGTCGATGCTCGTCGACATCACGCGGATCGCCGACCTGTCATACGTCCGCGAGGATGGCGACCGGATCGCGATCGGCGCGCTCACGCGGCACCACGACCTCGCGAACAGCGAGCTGCTGCAGCAGGAGTGCCCGATCGTCGCGTACGCGGCGAGCGGGATCGGCGATCCGCAGGTCCGGCACGTCGGGACGATCGGCGGCTCGTGCGCGCACGCGGATCCGGCCTCGGACCTGCCGACCGTGCTCGTGGCGCTCGGCGGGGAGCTCGTGACCAGGGGGCCGGAGGGGGCGAGCAGGACCGTCCCGGCTGACGCCTTCTTCCGCGGGCTGTTCGAGCCCGACCTGGCCCACGACGAGATCCTCACCGAGATCCGTGTCCCGAAGACCGGCTCGCGCGGGTGGAGCTACCTCAAGTTCCACCGGCGGCAGATGGACTGGGCGCTCGTCGGGGTCGCCGCGCTCGCTCCGGGGCGTCACGGGGCGTCGGTCGCGCTCACGAACATGGCCGACCGGCCGATCCGTGCGACCGGGGTCGAGGAGGCCCTCGCGGCGGGCGGCGACCCCGGCACCGCGGCCGAGCGCGCCCCCGAGGGCACGAGCCCGCCCTCGGACGCGTTCGCGAGCGCCGGGTACCGGCAGGAGCTCGTGAAGGTGCTCGCGCGCCGGGCGCTCGAGGAGGCGATGTCCAGGTAGTGCGCGGCCGCGTCCGCGTGGCTCTTTGACGCTCGCCGGCATTCCTGCCTAGATGGGGGGCGTGCTGGCGCAGGCTGCGGACCGGGCGAGGCGGTTCGACTTCGGGGCGTGGTTCGACGACCACGGCATCACGATCATCGCGACGGTCGTCGTGGCCGTCGCGGCCACGGTCGTCGTGCAGATCCTCGTGCGCCGGTTCCGCAGGAGGCTCGAGGGCAGCCCGAGCTTCACGCAGGAGCTGAACATCCAGCGGATCGCGACCCTGACCGGCGCGCTGTCCACGACGGGGCTCGTCGCGATCTGGACGGTGGCGCTGCTCGTGATCCTCGGGAACCTGAACGTCAGCCTCGGCCCGCTGCTCGCGTCCGCCGGCGTGGCCGGCATCGCGCTCGGGTTCGGCGCGCAGACGATCGTGCGCGACACGCTCTCGGGCTTCTTCATCCTGCTCGAGAACCAGTTCGGCGTCGGCGACGTCGTGGAGCTGCAGACGACGGCGAACCCGGTCGGCGGCAAGGTCGAGGGCCTCAGCCTGCGCATCACCATGCTCCGCGCGTTCGACGGCACGCTCCATCTCGTCCCGAACGGCAACATCCAGCTCGTCAGCAACAAGTCGCGCGGGTGGGCGCGCGCGATCGTCGATGTCCGCGTCGCGTACAGCGAGGACGTGGATCGGGTCCGCGGCGTCCTCGAGGAGATGTTCGAGGAGGTCCGGCTCGACCCCAGCCTGAGCGACTGGATCCGAGAGGGGCCGAGCGTGCTCGGGATCGAGACGCTGTCGGACTACGGGCAGGTCGTCCGCGTGGTCGCGGACACCCGGCCGTCGAAGCGGTGGGACACCGAGCGAGCGCTCCGCGAGCGGATCGCGCGGCGCCTGGACGCCGAGGGGATCCACGTGCCGCTGCCGCCCGTCGGGCCGCAGCCGGGTCAACCCCGCGCGTGAGCCGGCCACGCCCGAGCCGGCCACGCCCGAGCCGGCCACGCACGAGCGCCGCGCCCGGTACCCTTGGACGACCATGGGCGGCCTGCCATCCGCGTCGGTCGAGGATCTCCAGCGCGCGCTGGAGGAGCGGCACTACCTGGCCGACCGCGGTCTGACGACGGCGATCTACCTGGCGGTCTCACTCGACAAGCCGCTCCTGCTCGAGGGCGAGGCGGGGGTCGGCAAGACCGAGGTGGCGAAGGTGCTCGCCTCGCTGCTGGACCGCGAGCTGATCCGGCTCCAGTGCTATGAGGGGATCGACGCCTCGCAGGCGCTGTACGAGTGGAACTACTCGCGCCAGCTGATCGCCGTCCGCGCGATGCAGGACGTGACGGCCGAGACGCACGTCGAGGACCTGTTCGGGCCCGAGTACCTGGTCGAGCGCCCGCTCCTGGCCGCGATCCGCGCCGGCTCGCGGGCGGTGCTGCTCGTCGACGAGCTCGACCGAGCCGACGACGAGTTCGAGGCCTTCCTGCTCGAGATCCTGTCCGAGTTCGCCGTCACGATCCCCGAGATCGGCCGGGTGGTCGCCGAGCAGCCGCCGGTGGTCGTCGTGACCTCGAACCGCACGCGCGAGCTCCACGACGCGCTGAAGCGCCGGTGCCTGTACCACTGGATCGACCACCCCGCGCTCGAGCGCGAGGTGCAGATCGTCCGCGCACGCGCGCCCGAGGTCCCCGAGGCGCTGGCGCGCGACGTCGCGACGGCGGTCAACCGCCTCCGCTCGTTCGACATCGCGAAGCGCCCCGGCGTCGCCGAGACGATCGACTGGGCGCACGCGGTCGCGTTCCTCGGCGTCGAGCGGCTGGATGCCGAGACGGCCGCCGCCACGCTCGGCACCGTGCTGAAGGACCACGAGGACCAGGAGCTCGCGGCCGCGCACCTGGCCGAGGTCCTCGCGCCGGGCGATCCCGCGGGTGAGCCCGCGGAAGCCTGAGCCGGGAGCGTCCGGCATGGCGACGCGAAGCCCCGAGGCTCAGGCGCTCGAGCGGCTGATCGGGTTCGGCCGCGACCTGCGACGCCGAGGCCTCCCCGTCGGGACCGGCCGGATCGTGACGTTCTGCCGGGCGGCGGCCGCGCTCGGCGCGCTCGACCGCGACGATCTGTACTGGGCGGCGCGTGCGACGCTGATCTCGCGCCCCGCCGACGTCGAGCTGTTCGACCAGGTCTTCGGCGCATGGTTCCGCGAGGGCATCCAGATCGAGCTCGACCTGCCGGCGCCCGAGGGAGAGGAGCCCGACGCGGCGCTCCGCACGAGCGAGGCCGTCGCAGGCCTCGACGTCCAGGAGGACTCGGTCGTCGCACGGGAGTGGCACGAGCTCGGCGAGGGCGAGGAGACGGACGGCGAGGCCGCGATCCGGATCGTCGCGAGCGCCTCGGAGATCCTGCGCGGCAAGTCGTTCGCGGACCTGTCCGAGGAGGAGCGCGCGCGGGTCGCGCGCCTGATCCGCCGGCTCGCGGTCCGCGTGCCCGTGCGGAGGACGCGGCGGTACCGGCCGGCCGCCTCAGGAGCGCGGTTCGACGTGAAGCGCACGCTCCGTCGCTCGCTCCGCACGCACGGCGAGCCGTTCCACCG
The DNA here is from genome assembly GCA_035762085.1 of Actinomycetota bacterium. Lineage (GTDB taxonomy): Bacteria > Actinomycetota > UBA4738 > UBA4738 > HRBIN12 > HRBIN12. Next base: position 7,771 of record DASTPT010000017.1, read on the forward strand.
GGCGTGGCGCGCCCGGGCGACGCGGAGCCGGCCGCTCGTGCTGATCCTGGACATCTCGGGCTCGATGGCGCCGTACTCGCGCGCGCTCGTGCAGTTCGGGTTCGCGGCGATGGCGGCCGGACGGCGCGTCGAGGTGTTCTGCTTCGGCACCCGCCTCACGCGGGTGACTCGAACGTTGCGGACGAAGGACCCCGACCGCGCGATGCACGAGATCGGGCGCCTGGTCGCGGACTGGGAGGGCGGCACCCGGATCGGCGAGTCGCTGAAGACGCTTCTCGACGGGTGGGGTCAGCGAGCGGCGCTCCGCGGCTCGGTCGTCGTGATCTGCTCGGACGGGCTCGAGCGCGGCGAGCCGGACCTGCTCCGGCACCAGATGGCGCGGCTGCGCCGACTGGTCCACCGGATCGTGTGGGTGAACCCGCTCAAGGGAAGTCCCCGGTACGAGCCGCTCGCCCGAGGGATGGCGGCGGCGCTGCCGTCGATCGACGTGTTCCTGCCGGGTCACAACCTCGAGAGCCTGGAGGAGCTGAGCCGGGTCCTCGGCGACTGAGCTCGCGGGGCGCCGCCCCTCGTCGCTATGCTCGTCGCCGTCATGTCGCTGCCCGCGCGACACGCGACGATCGTTGCGACGCTGCTCGCCGTCGCGGCCGTCGCCGTCGGCTGCGCCGAGCAGCCCGAGGGGAACGCCGGGTCACCCTCGCCGCCCACGATCGCGGGCCCGGCGACGCCGTCCGGTCAGACCGCGCCGGCGAGCCCGAGCGCCGAGCCCTCGGCGGCCGGACCCTACGAGGGCACGGTGCTCCTCACACCGCTTCCGACCGGGCCGTTCACCCTCACCGACCAGCGCGGCGAGCCGTTCCGCTTCCCGCGCGACACCGACGGCCGCGTGACGCTCCTGTACTTCGGCTACACGCACTGCGCCGACATCTGTCCCGGCACGCTCGCCGGCATCGCGGTGGCGCTCCGTGAGCTGTCCGCGGACGTCGCCCGGCAGGTCGATGTCGTGTTCGTCACGGTCGACCCCGCGCGAGACACGGTCGAGGTGGTCCGCGAATGGGTCGGGTTGTTCTCGGAGGACTTCGTCGGGCTGACGGGCAGCCCGGGCGAGATCGAGGCGGCGCTCGCGGCGTACGGGTTCCCGCCGCCCGAGACCTACGACATCGGCGGCGGCGAGTACACGGTCGGGCACCCGGCGGGCGTGCTCGCGTTCACGCCGGACGGGCTCGCGCACCTCGAGTACCCGTTCGGCGTGACGGTCGAGATGTGGCGGCGCGACCTGACGAGGCTCGTCGAGGACGGATGGGAGGAGCCATGAGGAAGGTGCTGATCCCGCTCGCGATCGTCGCGCTGGCGACGCTCGCCGTCGCGTGTGGTGACGAGGACGGCGGCGGCGAGACCGGGATGGACGAGGACACGATCCACGTCGCGGACGCGTGGGCGCGCTCGCCCGGAGAGGACGTCGGCGCCGTGTACTTCACGGCGCACAACGGCGCCGAGGAGGAGGACCGCCTGATCGGCGTCTCGACCGGCGTCGCCGACCGCGCCGAGATCCACGAGACCGTCGAGCAGGACGGCCAGATGGTGATGCAGCCGGTCGAGTCGGTCGCGATCCCGCCCGCCGAGGACCTGAGCTTCGAGCCCGGCGGCTACCACATCATGCTGTTCGAGCTGACCGCGCCCCTCGAGGTGGACACGACGATCACCCTGACGCTCGAGTTCGAGCTCGCCGGCGAGATCGAGATCCAGGCGCTCGTGAAGGCGTTCGTGCCCGAGGCCGGCATGGACATGGGCGACGAGACGTCCGGGCCGACCGGCTCGACCGCCGACGCCGGGATGGGCTAGGTCCCTCCGGGGGCGTCCGGCTCCCCGCGCACCGAGAGGTAGTGCTCGACCATCTCGAGCAGGCGCGCGCGTCCGAAGCTGCCGTCGTGTCCCCCATGGACGATCCGCACCGGGAGCTCACGCAACCGCGCCATGCTCCGGCGGTAGTCGTCGATGTCCGACTCGGGGAGCTCGTCGAGGAACGGCGGGTTCTCGTACACGCAGTCGCCTGAGAACAGCGTCCCGGTCTCCGCCTCCCACAGGCCGACCTCGCCGGGCGTGTGGCCCGGCAGGTGCAGGACCTCGAACCGCCGGTCGCCCAGGTCCACGACGTCACCCTCGTCGATCAGCCGCGTCGGCGTGGCCGGCTCGATCTCCCAGGCCGCGGGGTCGAACCCCTCGTACGGGAGGGCGTCGATCAGGACGTCGCGGATCTCGTAGCCGGCGGCGCGCATCTCGCGCAAGAAGCTCTCGCTCTGACCGCTCGCGAACAGCGAGGACAGCCGTCCGCCGCGGCGCAGGACGTCGGCGTCCGCCGGGTGGACGAGCACCTCCTCGAACTCGTGCATCGCGCCGATGTGGTCGTAGTGCCGATGCGTCGCGAGCGCGAGCACCGGCCGGTCGAACAGCTCGACGAGCTCGTCGCGCAACGGTCCGATACCGAGGCCGCCGTCGACGAGCAGGTCGCGGTCGCTCCCTCGGACGAGCCACATGTTGCCGCGGATCATGGGGTCGACGTGCGGCTCCCACAGGAGGAGGACGCCGTCCTCGATCTCGCGATGCGCGTACCAGCGCTCGGCGACCTGCATGGCGGCATCGTAGCCGCGGCGCGTCCGGCGGCGCTCGCTCAGCCGTCGCGCTCTGCGGCGTAGGCGCGGTCGAGGAGCTCGACGGGGTGGAGCACCTCGAGGGGTGCGCCCACCGCTCGGAGACCGGCGGCGATCTGCATCGTGCACCCTGGGTTCGCGCTCGCCACGACGCTCGCGCCCGTCGACGCGATCGCCTCCGCCTTCGCCCGCATCAGGGCGTCGGCGGTCTCGGGCTGCGTGAGGACGGACAGGCCGGCCGCGCCGCAGCATGTCTCGCCGTCGGGAACGTCCACGACCTCCAGACCTGGGATCGTCGCGAGAAGCGCTCGCGGCTGGTCCCGCAGGTGGAGCACGCGGAGCGCGTGACACGCGTCGTGGTACGCGACGCGCTCGACACCGGGGTTGGCGCCGGGCGGCTGCAGGTCCTGCTCGGCGAGGAATGCCAGGACGTCGCGGGTCCGGTCGGCGAACGCGCTCGCCTCCTCGGTCCCGAGCACGTCGCCGAGGTCCGACAGGTGGGCCGAGCACCCGGCTGCGGTCGAGAGCACCACGTCCGCCTCGCCGAACGCGCGGAGCGTCCGACGCGCGAGCTCCCGCGCCGTCTCGAGCTGCCCGTGGTGCGCGTGCAGGGCGCCGCAGCATCCCTGCCCCCTCGGCACCACCACGCGCCACCCGTTCCGCGCGAGCACGCGAGCGGTCGCCAGGTTCACCGACCGGTACCAACGGTCCTGGACGCACCCGGTCAGGAGCGCGACCGTGCCGCGCGGCGCGCCCTCGGGATCGGTCACGGGAGGGAGCCTGCGCTCGCGGGACCGCCGGGGGAGCAGCGCCCGCGTCCGCCGGGACAGGAACGGGCGGCCGAGCGGCTGCAGGCGCGCCACGAGCGAGGTCAGCCACGGCCGGGTGAGCACGGTCCCCAGACCGAGGCGCCGCAACCGCCGCTCGCGCCCGGACCGGAGCGGCTCGAGCTGGACGCGCGCGCGCTCGATCAGGCGCCCGTACCGCACGTGCGAGGGACAGACGTCCTCGCACGCCCGGCACGCGAGGCACGCGTCGAGGAACCCGGCGAGCGTGGCGTCGACCTCCGCGTGGCCCTCGGCGACGGCGCGCATCGCGGCGATCCGGCCACGCGGTGAGGCCGTCTCCTCGCCGGTGAGGCGGTACGTCGGGCAATGCGGCAGGCACAGGCCACAGCCGACGCAGCGGTCCAGGTCCTCGTCGCTCGGCGCGTCGCCGGGGCCCCATCTCGGCGCGAGCCGCAGCGTGCCGACGAACCGGACGCCCTCGGGCAGCGCGTCGTGCGGAGCCGGCTCGGGGGTCTGGGCGTCCAGGCCCACGTCAGATCCCTCCCCAGAACCGCCCGGGGGCGAGGACGCCGCCCGGGTCGAACGCCGCATTCAGCCGCTCCTGCACGGCGTGAGCGGACACGGGCGCGTCGCCGAGGCCGCCCGGGCCGTGGATCGCCGGGGCGATGCCGCCGAGCTCGGAGGCGCGGTCGCGCAGGGCGTCGAGCGGGCCGTCCGCGGCCTCGAGCCCCGCCCACAGGATCCCGACGCCGAGGAGCGCGCCCCACCGCTCGCCCGCCTCCGCGGCGAGCGCCCCGAGCGCCGAGGGCCGGACCGAGACCTCCGCGACCACCGGCGAGCCGTCCCATGGTCGGTGGGACGGGAACGGCCCGTCGTCGGCCTCGTCGAGCTCCGGAACGACGGCCCGCGCCGCCGCGGTCTGCTCCTGGACCTCCTCCCGCCAGCCCTCCAGACGGACCTCGACCTCGCCGGGCGTCGCGACGATCCCGACCGGGCCGGGGACCGCGCGGAGCAGGGCCTCGCCGGCGGTGATCGGGCCCGGCGCGTGGAGCGTCCGCCGCGCCTCCGGCAGCGGGCGCACCTTCAGCGCCACCTGCACCAGGACTCCGAGCGTGCCGAGCGACCCCGCCAGGACCCGGTGCAGGTCGTAGCCCGTCGCGCTCTTCACGGTCCGGGCGCCGCTCGTGACGAGCCGTCCGTCGCCCGTCACGACCTGGGCCTGGAGCACCGAGTCGGCGACCCGCCCGACGCGAAGGCGGCGCGCCGACTGGACGTCGGCCGCGATCACGCCGCCGACCGTCGAGTCGGCGGGCGCGTCGCTCGGCCACTCCTGGCCTCCCTCGGCCAGGATGCGCGCGAGCTCGCCGACGCGCATCCCGGCCTCGACGACCACGATCATCTCTTCGGGCTCGTACTCGACGAGCCGGTCGAGCTGCGTCGTCCAGAGCTCCCCGTCGACCGCGCACGGGTTCCCCTTGTCCGCATGGTGGCGAGCGCCGACGACGAGCAGCCGCAGGGCCGAGGCGTTCGCGTCCCGGATCGCCTCGAGGACGTCGGCCGTCGTGTGCGGGTGGATCAGCTCCATGCGTCCTCCGGCCGGCGCACCGCGGACGTCGCCGCGACGGGGCCCGGCGTGGGCGACCCGCCGCACCGCGCGCCGTCGGGCAGGACCTTGTGCGGGTTCATGCGCTGCTGGGGGTCGAACGCCGAGCGGACGCAGGCCTGCGCCGCCAGGTCGTCGTCGGTCCACGCGAGCGGGAGCGCGTCGCGCTTCTCGAGGCCGACGCCGTGCTCGCCCGAGATCGTCCCGCCCAGATCGACCGCGAGCCGCACGATCTCGGCGCCGGCCGCCAGGGCGCGCTCGAGGGCCCCAGCCTGCCGGGTGTCGAAGTGCAGGTGTGGGTGCAGGTTGCCGTCGCCCGCGTGCGCGTTGCACGTGACCGGCAGGTCGTGGCGGCGCGCGATCTCCGCGATGGCCGAGAGCGCCTCGGCCAGCCGCGTCCGGGGAACCACGATGTCGTGGAGCGTGTAGTGCGGCGCGATCCGCCCGACCGCGCCGAGCGCGTTCCGGCGCCCGCGCCATATCCGGTCGCGATCCGCCGAGTCGCTCGCGACGCGGATCGTGCGCACGCGGTGGTCGCGCGCGACGCGTTCGACGACATCGGACATCGTCCGCGTCGCGGCCTCGGTGCCGTCGACCTCCACGATCAGGACCGCGGCGGCGTCGACCGGGTAGCCGGCGTGGACGAAGCGCTCGACGGCCTCGACGATGCCGCGGTCCATCAGCTCCATCGCCGCCGGGACGACGCCGGCCGCGATGATGCCAGAGACCGTTGCGGCGCAATCCTCGAGATCGACGAAGTCGAGGAGCAGCGTGCGGACCGCCGGTGGGATCGGCGTCAACCGAACGCAGGCCGCGGCGACGATCCCGAGCGTCCCCTCGGAACCGACGACCGCGGCGCGCAGGTCGTAGCCCGGTGCCGAGGGACCCTCCGAGCCCAGCCGCTCGACGGAGCCGTCGGGCAGGACCAGGTCGACCGCGAGGACGTGGTTCGCCGTCGTTCCGAGTGCGAGGCAGTGCGGCCCGCCGGCGTTCGTGGCCACGTTGCCGCCGATCGTGCTGCTCTGGCGCGAGGAGGGGTCGGGCGCGAACGTGAGGCCGTGCGGCTCGACCGCCGCGACGAGATCGAGTGTGACGACGCCGGGCTCGACCCAGGCCAGCCGGTCGTCGGGCCGGACCTCCAGGATCCGGTCCATCTTCGTCGTGACGACGACGAGCGCATCGCCCATCGGCGTCGCCCCGCCCGCGAGTCCCGTGCCGGAGCCCCGGGGCACGATCGGCAGTTCGTGCTCGGCCGCGATCCGGACGCACGCGACGATGTGCTCCACCGTGCGCGGGAACGCGACGAGTGCGCAGGCGCCCTGGAGCATCGACGCGTCCCGCGCGTACACGGCGAGCGCGAGTGGGTCCGAGAGCACCTCGGCGGGGCCGAGGGCCTCCTCGAGCGCTCGGCGCGCGGCGTCGACGTCGGCCATGGCGACGCCCGTCAGGCTAGCGCGGAGGGACCCGGGACGTGGGAGCCGTGGCGACCGGTCAGGCGACGCGCCCAGGCGCGCCATCGGGCGTCGAGAACGGGAGGCCCTCCCGCTCCCAGTCCTCCATGCCGCCCTCCAGGTTGTGGGCGTCGAACCCGCGGGCCTGGAGCATGAGCGCACCGAGTTCGCTGCGGTTGCCCGAACGGCACACGACGACGACCGGCCTGGACGGGTCCAGCTCGCCGGTGGCGCCCGCCAGGATGCCGTTCAGCGGGATGTGGACGGCGCCCTCGATGCGTCCGGCGACCCATTCGTAGGTCTCGCGACAGTCGACGATCTGGACCTCGTCGCGACGGTCCCAGACGCCCTTCGGGTGGTTGAGCTCGGTCATGCGGTGGAGATGCTACCAACGCCCCGCGTTAGGACCGCCCGGCGGCCTCCAGTGCGGCGGTGAACGCCTCGTACGCGCGCGGGTCGAACAGGACGAACCGGACCTCCTCGACCTCGGTGGCCGCGCTGAACACCGCACGGACCGCCACGGGCGCCGCCTCCTCGACCGGGTACCCATAGACGCCCGTCGAGATGGCGGGGAACGCGACCGTCCGTGCCCCGACCTCGTCCGCCACGCGGAGCGCCGAGATGTGGCAGCGGGCCAGGAGCGAGGCCGCGTCGTCGACCTCGCCGTAGATCGGGCCGACCGTGTGGATCACCCACCGAGCGCGGAGCTTCCCGCCCCTGGTGGCCACGGCCTCGCCCGTGGGCAGGCCGTCCGGGAAGCGCGTGCGGCGGATCTCCTTGCACTCGGCCAGGATCGCCCGCCCGCCGCGTCGGTGGATCGCGCCGTCGACGCCGCCGCCACCCATCAATCCCGGGTTCGCAGCGTTCACGATCGCGTCGACGTCCTCGAGGGTGAGGTCGCCGAGCGTCAGGGTCACCGCAGGCATATCGGTATCGTAGCGGCGAGCCGATGACCGACCTCGACCCGCCCGCCCTGGGGGACGCGTGCCCCGCCTGAAGCCGCGCGAGTCCGTGGCGATCCACGGGCTGTTCGTCGTCTTCGGTCTCGGGATAGCCGCGTTCTTCCCGTTCGTTTCCCTGTACCTGGACGGCCGAGGTCTGACGCCGGATCAGATCGGCCTCGTGATCGCGATCATGGCGGTCGCCCGGCTGGTGACGAACCCGGTGTGGGGGCACGTCGCCGACACGACGATCGGGCGCGTGACGGCGCTCCGGCTCGGATCGCTCGGGGTCGCCGCCGCCGCGCTGTCGATGAACCTCGTCGAGGGGTTCGTCCCGATCGCCGCCGTGTCGTTCGTCCTGGCCGGGATGCAGGTCGCCGGCGGGCCGAACCTGGATGCGATCGCGCTCGCGCACCTCGGCGACGAGCGGATGACCGACTACGGCAGGATCCGCGCGTGGGAGAGCCTGTCGTACGCGGCGGGGTGCCTGTCGTTCGGCGCGATCCTCCAGGCCGCCGGGATCCGCTGGGCGATGCCGATCTTCGGTCTGGCCAGCCTCGGCGTCGCCGCGTGGAGCGTCACGCTCGAGCGCGACCGGCCGCAGCGTCTCGAGCGACACGGCAGGCTCGGCACGGTGGGCGCGGTGTTCCGTGCGGCGCCGAGGCTCTGGGGCTTCCTCGTCGCGATCCTCCTCGTGTGGACCGGGTTCAACGCGGCGTGGAACTTCATCGCGCTCAAGATCGCGGACGAGGGCGGGGGCCCGATGCTCGTCGGGTTCGGTCTAGCGCTCGGGGGCCTGGTCGAGGTCCCGACGATGCGGGTCTCCTCACGCCTGCAGGCGCGCTGGGGGCTGCGACGTGTGTTCGTGCTCGGCTGCCTCGTCTACGCGACGGGGTTCCTGTTGTGGGGCACGATCTCGAACCCGACGATCGTCTCGATGCTCGCCGTGTTCGAGGGCCTGGCGTTCGCCCTGCTGTTCACCACCGGCGTCGTGGTGGTCGGGCGACTCCTCCCCTCGAACCTGTACTCGACGGGCAACGCCCTTGCGCAGATGGTGGGATTCGGGATCGGGCCGATCATCGGCGCCGGGATCGGCGGGTTCGTCTACCAGGAGGCTGGACCGGTGGTCCTGTACGCCGGCGCCTCGGTCCTCGCGGTCGGCGGCGGGATCGCGGCGTGGTTCGCGTTGTCCACCCCCGCGCTCTCGAGACCCTCCGCCGAGGTCCCCGAGGTCGAGGCCGGCGCGCAGCCCGAGCCCGGTCTGGTCCCGTAGGCGCCGAGGGCCGGTTCGCCCGGTCCCCTGCCGTCGCTTAGGATGGGTCCGAGTCTCCGACGAGGGGGGTTGCCGTGGTCAGCGCGTACATCCTCATCCAGACCGAGGTGGGCAGGGCGAGTCAGGTCACCCGCGAGCTGAACGGCATCTCGGGTGTCGTCGCCGTGGACCCGGTGACCGGGCCCTACGACGTGATCGCTCGCGGCGAGGCCAGCGACCTCGACGAGCTGGCGAAGGCGATCGTCATGCCGATCCAGGCGGTGGAGGGCGTCACCCGCACGCTGACCTGCCCGGTCCTGTCCTTCTGATTCCGAGGTCATCGGCTCGGCCGCGCCGGGATCGGTGCGGCGAGCCACGCTCGTGACGGAGCATCGGAGCATCGCATGCTGAAGATCCGGCGGGACGCGGAGATCTCGGACGTCGACGGGGGATGGTTCCGCGCGCGCTGGCACTACTCCTTCGACACGTACCACGATCCCGAGTACGTGCGGTTCGGCACGCTGCGCGTGTTCAACGACGACCGGCTCGTGCCGGGCGCGATCTGGCCGATGCATCCGCATCGCGACATCGAGGGCCTGACGTACGTCGTCGAGGGCACGTTCCGACACCAGGACGACGTCGGCGGTGCGCCGGGGCCGCTGCCGGCCGGCTCGGTCCAGCGGATGACGCTCGGGCGCGGTGCGTGGCACTCGGAGCAGAACGCGTCGGAGACCGAGCCGATGCGCTTCATCCAGATGTGGATCATGCCGGCCGAGCGCGGCCTCGAGCCGGGCGTCGAGCAGAAGGTCTTCACGGCCGAGGACCGCACCGATCGGCTGCTGAACGCGATCAGCGGCGATGGGGGCGACGCGATCCTGGTGCACCAGGACGCGCACGTCCTCGTCTCGCGGCTGAACCCCGGCGTCGACGTCGAGCACCCCGTGGGACAGGGGCGCGGCGTCTACCTCTACGTGATCGAGGGCGACGTCCGGGTGAACGGCGAGGCGATGGCCACCGGCGACGCGGCACAGATCGCCGACGAGGACGCGGTGCGGATCGACGCGACCGCGCTGAGCGAGCTCATCCTGGTCGACGTGGACCTTCGCGCGTGAGCGATGAGGTCCGCCTGGCCCGGACCGATGAGCTGACCGGGCCGGAGCTCGACGCGCTCCACGAGCTGTGTCGGGTGGCGTTCGAGACGCCCGGCGCGACGCGCGACCCGATGGGTCTCGGCTTCACGCAGGACGACTGGGCGCACGCGTGCGGCGGCGTCCACGCGTTCGTGCTCGAGGACGGGGACCCGGTCGCGCACGGCTCGGTCGTCGAGCGCGAGCTGCACGCGGGCGGCGTGCCGCTCCGCACCGGGTACGTCGAGGGCGTCGCGACGCGTCCGGACCGGCAGGGCCGTGGGCTCGGCTCCGCAGTGATGCGCGCGCTCGGCCACGAGGTCCGCGCGGGGTTCGAGCTCGGCGCGCTCGACACGTCGCTGCACGCGTTCTACGGCCGGCTCGGGTGGGAGCGTTGGCGCGGACCGACGTTCGTCCGCACCGACGACGGGCCGGTCGCCACCATCGAGGAGGACGGCTACGTGATGATCCTGCGAACGCCCTCGACGCCCACGCTCGACCTGGACGCGCCGATCAGCTGCGAATGGCGGCCCGGCGACGTCTGGTAGACCGGTTCACTCCTCATCGAACGAGGTGGGGAACGGGAGGGCGATCGGATCGTACGACCGCGACCTGCCCTCCGCGTCGAAGCGGTCGAGCCCGAAGCCCCGCACGTCGACGACCTTCGTGCGCCCCTTCACCGCCAGGTCCGCCGCGACCTTCGCGACGGCGGGCCCCCACATCATCCCGTGGCCGCCGGCGCTCGCGACGGTCACGCCGTCGATCGTCTCGCCCTCGGAGGTGATCGCCGAGCCGAGGATCGGCAGGTGGTCCGGCGTGTAGTCGATCGTCGCCGCCCATGCCCGTCGGATCCCGAGGCCGCGCGTGGCCGGCACCAGCTGCGCGAGCCGGCGCTCCATCTTCCGCAGGTACGGCCAGTCGATCCGGCGCGCCGGCCCCGGCGACTCCATCGGGTTGGACATGCCCCACAGCAGCCCGCCCTCCTCGAGCCGCCAGTACAGGCCGCGCCCGAGGTCGAAGACCATCGGCAGCCGCTCGACGTCGAAGTCGGGATGTGGCTCGCTCACCGCGACCTGGTGCCGAGCACCGCCGGCGGGGATCCGCAGCCCGGCGGCCCGGCCAACGGCGCGCAGGCTCGGGCCACCGGTCAGCACGACGCGCTCGGTCGGCACGACGCCGTCGGAGGTCTCGACCCCGACGAGCCGGCCCTTCCGCGACCGACGGAGTCCGAGGAACGCGGTGCGCTCGCGCAGGTCCACGTTCGCTCGGCGCATCGCGAGCAAGTAGGCCCGCACGTTCCGCGGCGGATCGATCGCGCCGTCGGTTGCGGCGTAGGAGCCGCCGCGGTGGCCCTCGGGTGCGAGCGTCCGGTTGAGCGCCACCGCCTCCTCGGCGGCGACCCACCGCACGTCGAGCCCGTGCTCCCGCTGCATCTCGACCCTCGCGCGACCCTCGCGCTCGTCCCGCTTCGTCACGGCGAGGATCAGGTAGCCGAGCTCCCGGAACCCGGAGTCGGTCCCGAACAGGTCCTGTTGCCGGCGGTAGAACGCGATCGACCACCGGCCGAGCGCCACGGTCTCGGGCATCCCACCCTGGGCGCGGACGATGCCGGCCGCGCGGCTGGAGGCGCCCTGCCCGACGAGGTCGCGCTCGAGCACCACGACGCGCTTCGCGCCGTTCCGTCTGGCGAACCACGACGCCCAGCCGCCGATCGTGCCGGCGCCGACGACGACCAGGTCCGCGACGTCCTTGCCCATGCGAGGAGCCCTCCGCTCGGAAGGAGCGCAGTCTAGCCGGACCGCTTCGCGTCCGGGACGATCCGCGTGAGCACGTCGGAGCGGACCCGGAACCGCGACGGCGAGCCGAAGCGCGGGGTGGTCTCGAGCGTGAGGGTCCATCCGCCGCCGGCGGGTCCCTCGGCCGCCTCCCACGGGCTCACCTCGACGAGGGTGGCCTTCACCCGGTGGACTCGGCGGAGTCGCTCGTGCTTGTAGTCGACGACGTACGGCTTGCCCGGTTCGAGTCCCTCGAGCGTCGGCCGCAGGTCCTCGTACCGGCGAACGAGGTCGGCGAGGGCCCGCACGAAACCGGCGCGGCGGGCCGCATCGGCGCCGCCGACCGCGCGGAGGTTGAGGCTCGACAGCCGCACCCCGTCGCGGACGAGCCACGCCATCTCCTCGTCCTCGCGCTCGACGGCGAGTCGGCCCGGCGCCTCACCGAGCGCGTCCGAGACCTGTCGTGCGAGGTCCCCCGCGGCCCGCTCGGGGCCGGGCTGGGACAGGTCTCGGAAGTCGTCGCCCATCGCGACCAGTATCGCGTCTCGTCCCGCCTCGTGGCGCGGCCGTGTCGCCTACGCTGTGCGGCATGTCGCTCCACCCGCGGGTCCCCGCGGCCCCGCCGACCCCGCTGTCGCGTCGCTCGGTCGTCGAGGAGATCCTCGTCGTGCTGTCGCTCTCGCTCCTCGCGAGCGCGGTCTACGCGATCATCAGCGCCCTCGAGGCGCCGATCCGAGGCGTGACCGTCGCGTCGGTGAACCAGAGCACCGTGCTCGCCCGGCAGTTCGCCGGGATCGTCTTCGGGGTCGCGCCGGCATGGCTCGTCGTGTACCTGGTCCGGCGCAGCGGCGAGGGGGTCGCGTCGATCGGGCTCTCGCTCGACGAGCCGCGGCGCGACCTCGCGCTCGGCGGGCTGCTGTTCGCGGTGGTCGGGCTGGGTGGGATCGGCGTGTACCTGGGCGCCGTCGAGCTCGGCGTGAACCGGTTCGTCGTGCCGGTCCCGCCCCTCGGGCACTGGTGGACGGTGCCGGTGCTCCTACTCCGCGCGGCGGAGGCCGCGCTCGTCGAGGAGATCATCGTCGTGGCGTTCCTCGTCACGCGCCTGCAGCAGCTGCGCGTCGGTCCCGTCGTGGCGGTGGGCGCGAGCGCGCTGCTGCGCGGCACGTACCACCTGTATCAGGGGTTCGGCGGGTTCGCGGGGAACCTCGGGATGGGCCTGCTGTTCGGGGCGGCGTTCGTGCGGACGCGACGGGCGTGGCCACTCGTGATCGCGCATTTCCTGCTCGACGTCGGGGCGGGGGTCGGGTACCTCCTGTTCCGCGACCGTCTCCCCGGTTTCTCGTAGTCCTCCTACGGTCCCGATCTCCAACTTTCGGACGATGCCCTTCCGGTGATCCTCGGGGATAGGATCGTCCTGGACGACGGGAGGGAACCCATGTCGTACGTCTTCGACTACCTCCAGGGACGCGGGGCGGTGTTCACCGTCATCCCGCATCCGAGGGCCGAGACCGCGGCCAGCGACGCGCACGCGCTTCGGTTCTCCGAGGACGAGGTCGTGGAGACGGTCGTGGTGATGGCGGACTTCGGCCCGGCCCTCATGGTCGTGCCGGCGTCCAGCCGGCTGGATCTGGACCTCGCGGCGGAGGCGACGGCGGACCCCGGCGTGCGCATCGCGACCGAGCGTGAGCTGGCACGCGCGTACCCCGACTACGAGCCCGGCGCGCTGCCGCCGCTGTCGATGCTGTTGCTCGCGCCGATGTTCGTCGACCCCTCGGTCGCCGAGCGCGACACGATCGTGTTCGCGGCGGGCCGGCAGGATGTCTCGATCCGGATGCTGACGCGCGACCTGTTCGGGACCGACCCGGTCGTCATCACGCCGCTCACGGCGGAGAGCCGCACCACGCCCCAGAACGGGGACGCCGCGGCGCCGGAGCCCGAGCGCTCGACGGTCGTCGACCTGCACTCGATCGCCACGAGGCTGGGGTCACTGCAGGCGTCGAGGGATCCGGCGCGTCCACCGGCGTGACCATCGCGGGGCGCCATCCTCGGTGAGCGTCGCATCGACATCGACCTCGTAGGCCTCGGCGTCGCTGCGGATCGTCCAGCGCGCCTCGCCCGTGACCGTGGCTTCGGGGAAGTGGAGGGTGTTCGTCGCGCGCGCCTCGACCCACGCGTCGCCCGGGTCCTCCGTCGAGACCCCGACGGTGCCCTCGTACCACTCCTCGGTCTTCGGTCGGACGCCCTGCGCCTCGCCCGTCCCGCCGTACGCCGTCACCGCGCGCGTCTGCTTCGCCACCACATCGTGCTCGATGCGCCAGGTGACGCTCGGCATCTCGGCGCCGCGCGAGGACTCCAGGGGGCGGGCCCGTCGCGTCGGCTCCGGCAGGACCGGGCGATCGGCGATCGGCGAGGGACCGACGAGGGTCGGCAGCACCAGCGCCGACCCGCCACGGTGGACGGTCAGGGTGACCGGACCCGGGGGCGGCCACGCGTTCGGCCAGTCGGTGCCGGCCAGGTCCAGACGGATGCGGTGTCCGGGCTCGAACACCCAGGAGGCCACCTCGAGCTCGAACGCCACCTCGTACGCCGTCCCGGGCTCGAGCGGGGAGGGCTCCTCGCGCGACCCGCGGTGCGTGAGGTTCAGCAGCCCGCGCGTCACGAGCGCCGACGTCCCGTCAGGGAACACGTCGCAGAGCTTCGCGGACAGGTACGCGACCGGAGCGGATGACGCGACCGTCACCTCGAGCCGCGGGTAGCCGAGGATCTCGACCTCGCGGTCGAGCGGGCCCCACTCGTAGCCGAGCGAGTACGCCTCGTCGGGGCGCTGGTCCATCGGCTGGCCCCACGGCAGGCCGCCGGCGCAGCTGATCCACGCCGTCCAGCCGACGTCGCCGCGGACCTCGAGATCGTCCGTCGTCGCCACCCCTCGGCCGGGCGTCTGCGCCTCGTCGAGCCGCATCGGCTCCTCCGCCGAGCGCTCGAGCGGCCATCCCGGTTCGAACCGCCACTCGCCGTTCAGCCGCGCCAGATCGGGAGCCGGCTTCGTCGGTCGCCGCGCGAACAGCGCGATCGGTGGCTCGCGGTCGACGCCGTTGTCGAGTCCCTTCAGCCACCGGTCCCACCACCTGGCCATCTCGGGGACGATGTCCGCGTTCGGTCCCGGCAGGCACGTCTCGGTCGGGGCGTGCGACCACGGGCCGAACAGCAGTCGCCGAGGGCACCGCAGGTTCGCCATCGCGCGCAGCGAGATGTTCTTGTAGCCGTCGGCCCATCCGCACACGAGCATCGTCGCGGCGCGGATCGACGCGTAGTCCTCGCGGAGCGAGCTCTGCTTCCAGTAGTCCGAGTACGTCTGCTCCTCCAGCTGGTGCAAGACCCAGGGCTCGGCCTCGCGCATGCGGAGCTCCCACAGCTCGCGCCATCCTTCGCCGTAGATCCCGGGCACGGGGGGCAGCACGTTCTCCACGAACATGTAGAGCGGCCAGTCCGCGTGGTCGAGCTGCTTCAGCGCGCCGCCGAAGTAGTGGACGTCGTCGGCATACCGATCGTCCGAGGCGAAGATCGAGCAGATCGCCTTCAGCGCCGGCGGGCGTCGAATCGCGGTGGCGAGCGAGTTGAACCCGGACCAGGACGTCCCGAACATCCCGACGTTGCCGTTCGACCACTCCTGCGCCGCGAGCCAGGCGATCGTCACCTCGAGGTCGTCGAGCTCCTGCGCCGTGTACTCGCCCTGCGGAACGCCCTCGGACGAGCCGGTGCCGCGGATGTCCAGGCGGCACACCGCGTAGCCGAACTCTCCGGCGAACCGCTCGTACTCGCCCGCGTAGTGCGCGGTGAGGTCGTCCTTGCGGTAGGGGAGCGCCTCGAGGAGCACCGGCCATGGGCCGTCGGTCGTCGGCAGGTACAGGCTCGCGGCGAGCCGGATCCCGTCCGGCATGTGGATGAAGACGTTCTCGCGGCTCACGACACGGCGATGCTAGCGGCCCACGGTGCGGGCGCGCCGCCCGGGGCCTCGACCGTGGGTCAGGTCCAGGTGGGGAACCACGCGCGGAGCCGGAATGCCGCATCCGAGAGCGGGCCGCCGGTCAGCGCCGGCCAGAACCACACGAACAGCCCGACCGACAGGACGACGAAGCCGACCACGAACGGCAGGTACGGGCGGGAGCGCGAGCCGGCCACGCGGATCTCGGCAACGTCCTGCAGCGCGTAGACGCACGCGAGGACCAGGAAGGGCACGATCGGCGTCGCGTAGAACAGGAACTGCGGCCGTGGGACGAGCAACCACGGCACGTACAGCCCGAGCACCGCCACCGCGACGAACCCGGCGCGCCAGTCGCGTCGCTGTCGCCACCGGAACAGCGCGAACGGCACCGCGAGCAGCGCGCCCCAGAACACCGCCGGGTTCCCGTTCGCGTAGATCACCTTCCGCAGGCCGGGGACCGGGTATTTCGAGTAGTACAGGATCGGTCGTACGAGGAGGATCCACTTCCACGCCTCGGACAGGTACGGGTGGATCGGCTTGCCCTCCGCGTCCACCACGTCGAGATGCCGGTGGTAGTCGGCGATCTCGCCCTGCAGCCGCAACCACTCCGGGACGTCCCACCCGTTCTGCGCGAACCAGCCGACGTACGAGACGACGTACACGGCGACCGGCACCAACAACAGCGCGATCACGATCCCGAACCCCTCCGCCGCCACCGCCCCCCACAACGGCCGTTCCACCCCCGCCCGCTTCCTCCGCGACCGTTCCCACATCACGGAGAGCAGCACGGCCGTGGCGATGGCCGTCACCCCCGACCACTTCGAAGCCACCGCACCCCCGAACGCCACCCCCGCAAGCAGCCGCCAAGGCCGGAACAACGGCTCCGGCACGGGCGCGCGAACGTCGGGCGGGGTCGGGGCGGAGGCGCCGCCCGAGCCCGCGTCGTCCCCTACCGTGGCCGCGGCCTCTCCTGAGACCGGTCGAGCAGGTCGCGGATACGGCCCCGGAGCCCCGGCCCCGCCCGACCCGACCGCGACCTGCGAACCCGAGAACGTCCGCCGGTCGATCCACTCGCGGTCGAGGACGAGGAGGAGGAAGCCCGCGACGATCCACGTGGTCACGAAGATGTCGAGCATCGCCATGCGCGACTGGACGAAGTGGAGGCTCTCGGTCGCGAGCAGCAGCCCCGCCGTGAACGTCCAGATCGGCTTGCGGAACAGCAGGTGCGCGATGCCGGCGAGCATGACGACGCTCGCGCTGCCGAAGACCACCGCCGAGAACCGCCACCCGAACGGGTCGGGGCCGAAGATCAGTTCGCCGACGGCGATCGCCCACTTGCCGAGCGGCGGATGGACGTACGACCCGACGTCGCCGCGCTCGCGACGCCAGTAGCGCTCGTCCTCGCTGTTCACGTCGCACCGTTCGTTCGTGTAGCCGAGGAGGATGCACGCGGACTTCGAGTAGTAGTACTCGTCGAAGATCCGTTGCTCCGGATACGTGACGTGCGTGAAGCGGAGCACGGCCGCGAGGACCCCCACGGTGACGAGCGCCACCCACGGCCGGTTGACCGCGCGGCGGAAGCGCTCGAACGTCGAGGGGGGGGCGGCGAGCGACGCGGATGCAGACACCGAGGGCGATGCTACGCGGCGCGACGCCCGTCCGAGGCCATCCGCCTCAGCGCGTGGGCCGGTCCTTCAACCGATAGACGAACTGCAGGCCCTGGAAGTCGGCGTCCACGGCGGCCGACTTGTTGTCGACCAGTCCCGCCTCGAGGCCGGTCCGCTGCACGGCCTCGAACGTGAGGTCGGTCGGCAGGTCCGAGGCCTTCTTCGGCCACGCCACCCACAGCCGGCCGGCCGGATCGAGCGCGGCCGCGAGGCCGGCGAACCGTCGGTCCAGCTCGGCGCGGCGGGTGACGAACAGCAGGACCACGTCGAGCGGTTCGCCGCGCGTCGACCGCGTGGTCCGCACCCCCGGCGGCAGCTCTCCGAGCGAGAAGCCCCCGGGCGCGCCGAGCACCAGCAGGCGGGAGCCCGCGCGGATCCCGAGCTTCCGCGGCAGCGGCGTCCCCGAGCCGTCTCGACCTTCGGCTCCCACGGGGTCGAACGATACGCCGGAAGCGAGGAAGGACCGGCTCCCCGCCGGCGGGTCCGCGTGGGACCATCGAGGCATGGCCGGCACGCTGTACCTCGTCGGGACGCCGATCGGGAACCTGGGCGACATGTCCGATCGCGCCCGTGAGACGCTGCGGCGCGTCGACCTCGTCGCGGCGGAGGACACGCGGCGAACGGGCCGCTTGCTCGCGAGCTTCGGCATCCACGCCAGGACCGTCTCGCTGTTCGAGGGCAACGAGCGGGTGCGGACCGAGGAGCTGCTCGACGTGTTGCGCGGGGGCGACGACGTCGCCGTCGTGTCGGACGCCGGCATGCCGGCGGTCTCGGATCCCGGGTTCCGGATCGTCCGCGCCTGCGCCGAGGAGGGGATCGACGTGCGCGTCGTGCCGGGGCCCTCGGCCGCGATCGCGGCGCTCGTGGTCTCGGGCCTGCCGAGCGACCGATGGGTGTTCGAGGGCTTCCTGCCGCGCCGCGCCGGCGAGCGTCGGGCGCGCCTGCGGGCGCTCCGGAACGACGAGCGCACCGTCGTGCTCTTCGAATCGCCGCGCCGCCTGGCGCCGTTGCTGCGCGACGTGCTCGTCGAGCTCGGCGACCGCCGCGCGGCAGTCGCACGCGAGCTGACGAAGCTCCACGAGGAGGTCGTGCGCGGGCGGGTGGCCGAGGTCCTCGCGACCCTCGCCGACCGCGAGCCGAGGGGCGAGGCCGTCGTCGTGCTGGAGGGCGCGCCCCGGCCCGAGCGACCGGCGCTCGAGGATCTGGTCGCAGACGCCCTGGCGCTGCTCGAGGGCGGGAAGAAGAAGCGAGCCGCCGCGAGCGAGGTCGCCCGACGGCACGGCGTCCCGGCGAACGAGGTGTACGAGGCGCTCGTTCGCGCGACGCGACCTACCATCGAGACATGAGCTTCCGCCTCCCGCCCCCGCCGCCGCCCTCGCCGGCGACCGCGGTCCCGCCGAGGCCCGACGCGTCGGCGCCGACGCCTCGCCGCGCGCGCCGCCGGTGGGCGGTGCTCGCGCTCGTCCTGATCGCGGTCCTCGTCATGGCTCAGGTCGGGCTCGCGACGTGGTTGGGGGAGGGCGGGCGCTCGGACCCGAGCGTCGTGACGACCGGGCCCCGGGGGGAGCACGCGTTCCTCGACGGCGGGCGCGAGGATCCCTACCGGTGGAACCCCTGCCAGCCGATCCGGTACGAGGTGAACCTCACGAACGCGCCGCCGGGCGCGATGGACGACGTGCGTGAGGCCGTCGCGCGCGTCTCGGCGGCGACCGGCATCGAGTTCGTCGAGGTCGGCACCACCTCCCGGACGGTCGATCAGCAGATGGGCCGGGCGTTCCAGAGCCGGATCCCGGGCGAGGAGCGGTACTACCCGGTGCTGTTCGAGTGGGTGGAGCACGAGCACTTCGACTTCGTGGCCGACACGCACAAAGCCGCGGCGTTCGGGGTTCCCTACACGGGGTTCGGCGAGCTCGCCCGCACGTACGTGAGCGGCGCGATCGCGATGGACGCGGGCGAGCACCTGCCGGCCGGGTTCGGGCAGCGGTACAGCCGAGGCGTGATCCTGATGCACGAACTCGGGCACGTGATGGGTCTGGCGCACGTCGGCTCGACCGAGGAGATCATGTGGTCGCCCAGGTCGCGAGAGTCGGACGAGCGGCTCCCGAACCTGTTCCAGACCGAGTGGGGCCCGGGCGACCTGCAGGGCCTCGCGGCGCTCGGCCGCGATGCGGGGTGTCGCCCGGCGTCGTAGCGGAGGGCTCGCACGGCAAGGCTAGTCTGTATCGGACTAGTGCCCAGCTCGAGCCGGTCGCCGGCGTGGGGTGGGGTACGATGGCGCGCCATGGCCCGGGACGTCTTCTACATCACCACCCCGATCTACTACCCGAACGACGTGCCGCACATCGGGCACGCCTACGACGCCGTGGCGGTCGACGTGATCGCCCGGTACCACCGCCTGCGCGACGAGGAGGTCTTCCATCTCACGGGCACCGACGAGCACGGGCTCAAGCTCCAGCGGGCGGCCGAGGCGGCCGGGATGAGCCCGCAGGCGTGGGTGGACGAGATGGAGCCGAAGTGGCGCGAGGTCTGGGCACGCCTGGACATCGGGTACGACGACTACATCCGCACGACCGAGTCGCGTCACGAGACCGCGGTCGCGACCCTCCTCCAGGCCGTGTACGAGAACGGGCGCGAGGACATCTACCTGGGCTCGTACGAGGGCCTGTACTGCGTCGCGTGCGAGCTCTACTACACGGAGGGCGACCTCGTGGACGGCAACTGCCCGATCCACGACAGGCCCGTCGAGCTCCTGCACGAGGAGAACTACTTCTTCCGTCTCTCCGCCTACGCGGACCGGCTCCTCGAGCACTACGAGCGCACGCCGAGCGCCGTCGAGCCGGAGACCCGCCGCAACGAGGTCCTGTCGCTCGTCCGCGGGGGCCTCCAGGACTTCTCGATCAGCCGGACGTCGTTCCAGTGGGGGGTCCCCCTGCCCTGGGACCCCAGCCACGTCTGCTACGTCTGGTTCGACGCGCTCGCGAACTACATCACGGCCGCCGGCTACGGATCGGACCCGGAGCGGTTCGCGCGGCTCTGGCCCGCCGACATCCACATGATCGGCAAGGACATCCTTCGGCAGCACGCGATCTACTGGCCGGCGATGCTGATGGCCGCGGGCATCGAGCCGCCGACGCAGGTGTGGGCCCACGGGTTCCTCACCGTCGGCGGCCAGAAGATGTCGAAGACCAACGCGACCGGCATCCACCCGTTCGAGCTCGTGGACCACTTCGGCACGGACTCGTACCGCTACTACTTCATGCGCGAGATCCGCTTCGGTGAGGACGGCAACTTCTCGTGGGAGTCGATGACCGATCGCCACAACGCCGACCTCGCCAACGGGCTCGGGAACCTCGCGAGCCGGGTGCTCGCGATGGTCGCGTCGACATTCGACGGCCGCGTCCCTGAACCGACGGTCGAGGGTGCGGCCGGCGACCTGCCCGAGGTGGTCGCCGACGCCGTCCGTCGCTACGACGAGTACATGCTCGGTGTCCGTCCGCACGAGGGGATCGCCGCGGTCTGGGACATCGTGACCCGGGCGAACCAGTACCTCGTGGAGAAGGAGCCGTGGAAGGTCGCGAAGGACGACGGTCGCGTCGAGGAGCTCGGCGCGATCCTGTACGCAGCCATCGAGACGCTCCGGATCCTCGCGATCCTGATCCAGCCGATCATGCCGGGGGCCGCCGAGCGCCTCTGGGAGCAGCTCGGGGTCGCCGAGCCGCTCGGCCACCAGCACGTGCCGGACGCCGTGTCCTGGGGGCTCCTCCGGTCCGGCACGCAGACCGCGCGGGGCGGTGCGCTGTTCCCGCGCCTCGAGCCGTGAGTGAAGGTTCCCGGCATCGCGTTTCACGTGAGACTCCGTTCGTGGACCCCACGGTGAGAGCCGGCGGGAGCCGCGGCCGATGATCGGGAACAACCCTGAACCGTCGGTGGAAGACGTCGCGGTGGACACCCACTGCCATCTGTTCCTGTGCGACCGCGAACCTCAACTCCTGCTGGAGGAAGCCAGGGCCGTCGGCGTGCGCACGGTCGTGTGCGCGGGGATCGATCCGGAGACCAGCCGACGCTCGCTCGAGCTCGCCGAGTCGTTCCGCGGCGTGTTCGCTACCGCGGGCATGCATCCCCACACCGCCTCGGAGATGGACCGGGCAGGGGGCGCCCGGATCGAGGAGCTGCTCGGCAGCCCTCACGTGGTGGCGGTGGGGGAGACGGGCCTCGACTTCTTCCGGATGCTCTCGACGCGCGAGGATCAGGAGGCGACCCTCCGCCTCCACATCGCGATGGCGCGGGAGGTCGACCTGCCGCTCGTCGTCCACGTCCGCGACGCGTGGCCCGAGATCCTTCGACTCCTGGACGAGGGTTCCGCCGAGCGCGTGATCGTCCACTGCTTCAGCGGCGACGCGGAGATCGCGCGCGAGTGCGCTCGACGCGGCTACCACGTGTCGTTCGCGGCGAACGTCACGTACCCGAAGAACGCGCACCTGCGCGAGGCCGCCGCGGCCGTTCCGCTCGACCGACTACTCGTCGAGACCGACAGCCCGTACCTCGCTCCGCAACGGCTCCGGGGTCGCGACAACGCGCCGGCGAACGTCGTGGA
>DASTPT010000018.1:0-10951 GCA_035762085.1 Actinomycetota bacterium
GGAGGCGGGGACGCGTAGCACCCGCCAGCGATGCACGCCCCCCGATCGGCGTACCCACGGACGTGGGATCGGCGTCGCTAGCTCGGGTCTGTCGGATCGTCCTCGCGCCGGCGGCGGCCGATCCAAAGGAGGCCGGTGCCAGTCGTGAGGAGCGTGAGCGCGAGCGCGGCCAACCCAACGGCGTTCGGCACTCCCGTGAAGGCGATGCCGCCCGGATCGGTCGGCTCGACCGTGGTGGGATGAACCGTCGGCGGCCCCGTCGACGTCGCCGTCGCGGTCGGGGTCGGGGTCGGGCTGAAGGTCGTGGGACTCACCGTCGGGCTGGGGCTCGGTGAAGGGCTGTCGGTCGGGCTGGGGCTCTGGCTCGGCGACGGTGAGGGCGACGGCGACGGCTCGTCACAGCCGGTTCCGGTCACCGTGACCTGCACGGTGTTGCTGAAGATCGGGGCCTGGTAGCCCGTCTCGTTGGAGACGACCCACGAGTCGTTGTCGAACGCCACCCGGCACGAGCCGCCCTCCCTGAGCGGCAGGTCGGGCGTCGTCGCGGTGATGGTGACCGTCACGGACTCCCCCGGCGCCAGCTCCTTCGCCTCGCACTTCACGTGGTTGTTCCCCGGGTTGAGGGTGCAGGCCCCATCGTCGCCCCCGGGTCCGTCGTAGGTCCCCGTCACGTCCGTCAACCGGTCCCAGAGGTTGTCGTTCACGCCGACATCGTGGGCCACGCCCTCGCCGGCGTTCTCGGCGACGACCGTGAACGTGATGGTGCTCAGCTCGTCCACCGTCGCGCCGGAGGCGCTCTTGGTGATCTCGAGTCCGGTCCCGGGCGCGGCGGCCGTGGCCGGGCCGCCGCCGCCGTCGGCACAGGACGGTCGGGCGAGCGCGCCGGTCGAGCGGACGACGCCGGGGTCGGCGCCGTTGCCCCAGTTCACCTGCGCCTGGGCGAAGACCCGGATGACGCCGGTGTCCGGGGCGCGGAACCGCCCGGCGAACCCGAAGTCGTTGGCCGGTCCGAACGCCCCGGTCGCGACGGTGGTCGCGCTCGAGTGGGAGGGATCGACGCTGTCGACCGTGTACCAGACCCGCACGTCCCCGTTGGTCCGGGAGTCGATCCAGTCCTGGCTGCCGGGCTCTCCCCGACCATCCCAGGCCGCGGCGGTGAAGCCGACCACGTTCTCGCAGTCGATCGACGCAGTGATCTCGGCGTGCTGGGCGAGCGCCGTTCCTGCGACGAACGGGAGCACGGCGATCGCGAGACCGAGGACGAGCAGTGTGCTCCGGGTCGCCCTCCACGTCTTCCCGCTGGCCTCGTGATGATGCGCGCTCATACCCGTCCCTTCATCCAGGTGGTGCACGAAAGATGCTCGACGGAGAGTCCCGAACGAAGTAGCCTCGCGACCACTCCGGAACCTCGGGGGATCGGCTAGATCCGTCGCCTACGCCCCGCCCTCGGTTCCCTCCGCCGAGCACCACGACGGTAGGCCGTCGCGACACACCACGTCAAACGCTGAACCCCGGTCCTGTCACTCTTTCTTCCGTACCCTGACCGTTCCGCTTCCTTCGTACCCGCAAACTGTTCCGCCACACCCCGAACGGTGAGAACGCCTGGTGCAGTACGGTATCCGCGATGCGCATCCTGAACGTCCGCGTTGAACAGATCGGGTCATCGCGAGACGGGCGCGATGTGATGGTGGCGCGTGGTCGCGATGTCGTGTCTGGCTGGGAGATCGCGTTCGTCGTCTCGCCCGGCGATCGCGGACGGGTCCTCGGCGAGGTCCGGGCGGGTCGGAGACCGGTCTTGGCCGTCCCCGAGGTGGATGCGCTCCCGTGGGCGTCCGTCTCAGCCGTCGAGTGGGAGTAGCAGGCGGTCTCGCTCGCGCCCGTGCACGAGCATCGAGAACGAGTTCGAGTCCCCTCGTGCTCAGACGCCCTGCATCTGGCACGCGGGGTGACCGCACTCGCACTCGTGTGCCGCGTGCTCGGTCTCGGCCGCGTGCTCACGACAGTAGTCGCCGCAGAACTCCTGGCCCTCGGCGACGTCGCATCTGCAGCCCATGTGCGTGCACATCATCGGCTTCTCCTTCGGCGTCCGTTCAGATTTCCTTCCCCGACGAACCGTCCGACGAAACCGATCGGCGAGTCAGGGTGTGTGACTCTCTCGCCGTGCGTCCGCGGGTGGACGCGTGCCGCCGATGACGCCCGGCGTCCCTACGCCTCCTGGGGAGACAGATGCTCGTGGACGGCGAGCCATCGGTCGCCGACGTTGGAGAAGACGATCGTCTATCGCTCGCGCTCCACGCTCGAGCTTCCCTCGGCCACGACCGTCGTCTGGATGCTGTGCGTCACGATCGCCGTCGAGCCGATCACCCGGATCCGGATGTCGTCGGCGATCACGTCCTCGAACCGGACCCCTTCCTCCTGCCATCGTGACCACGTCGAGCGGTACGCGGCGCGTGAATCGAGCACCGGCTCCCCGGGAAGACGAACGAGCCGACGAGCGATGGAGCGCCGCCGATGTGGACTGGAGGTCGGACGTGGGGACCACGGAGGTCGAGAGCGCGATCACGGACGCGGTCCTCTTCCTCGCGAACGACCGGGATGGTCACCACCGCGGCCAGGTCATCCGGATCCCGTCCGGGTTCACGACCTAGGCGAAGGACGGGAACCTCGCCGGCGCCGACGCGCGCGCGGCCTGTCCCAGTCGCGAAGGGGCTTCAGGCCCTCGTCGCAGGCCCGTCGGACATACGGTCGAACGGATCCTCGCATCGCGGGGCGCACGCTTCCCATCGGGAGGGAGCGCACCCTTACCTGGAGGGGGTGAGGAAGATGCGAAGGACGATCCCCGTCGTCGCGGCGAGCAGCTGATGCTCGAGGGCTTGGATACCGCGGGCACCCCGAGTTTAGGGAAGGGTCGCCATCACCGGGGGCACCGGCATCTACGCCAACGCGCAGGGTGACGGAACCCGGACCGACCTGAAGAACGAGACGCGCTACCTGATCCAGCTCACCGCGTGAGCTACGAGCGATGGATGGTCGGGCATCGTCTCTCCCCGGGGGAGGTGTGGAGGATGCGCAGCCCAACGACGGTGGTCGCGATCGTGCTGACGGTGGTGCTCACGCTGGGCGTCATCGCGGTGATCGCCTGGGCGATCATCGCGAACAGCATCATGACGTTCTAGCCCGCGCGTGTGGATGCTGAGGCACGCCTGATCCAGGGACGGATGTCAACCTCAGCCCCACTCCACCGTGACGATCTCGATCGACTCGGAGGTGCCGCGGAGCGTCACCGTCCGGGGCTCCGAGACCGGGAACCGGCCGTCGGCGGCGGTCGACCTGCTCGAGACGATCTGGCCGCCCTCGGCGAGCGCCGCGATCCTGGCCGCCTCGTGGACGCCGATGCCCGTGAAGTCCCGACCCGTCTGCGTGGCGCCCGCGGCGTGCACGCCGATCCGGACCTTCGGCGCGAAGCCCTGGGTCCGGCGCTGCTCGGCCAGGCGGCGCTGGATCGCGACCGCGCACGCGAGCGCATCGTCGGGCGAGTCGAAGCTGACGAAGAAGCCGTCCCCGGTCCAGGCGACCTCCTCACCGTCGTGCTCGGCGAACAGCGAGCGGAGCGTCTCGTTGTGCCAGCGCAGGAGGCCCTGCCACGCCTCGTCGCCGAGCGCCTGGACGAGGGTCGTCGAGCCCTCGATGTCGGTGAACATGAACGTCTTCTCGACGCGGCGCGGCGCCTCCTTGCCGCGGAGCTGCCACGGCAGGAGCTCCTCGACCTCCTCGACCGCGATCGCCCCCGTGGGACAGGCGAGCGCGGCCTCGCGCAGCAGCTCGTCGTCGACGCTCGACGGGTCGACCACGCCCGCCTTGTTGAAGTCCCCCTCGTGCCAGTCGAACGCGGTGGGCGCGATCGTGATGCAGGTGCCGGCGCCCAGGCACCGGTGACGGTCGACGCGAGCCCGCAGCACCCGTCCCCTCCCCTCAGAGCACCCGCTCGTGGAACGCGAACGCGGTGGCCTCGGCCCGCGACGACGCGCCGATCCGCACGAACAGCTCACCCAGCCGCCGGGTGACGGTCTGCTCGTCGACGCCGAGCTCCTCGGCGATCTCGAGGTTCGTCTTGCCCTGCATCAGGCTCCGGAGCAGGGCGGTGTCGGCCCCCTCGGGCTCCCCGCCGTCTGCCGCCGGCACGGCCTCGATCTGTCCGGCGAGCCTCGTCATCTCGCGTCCGATCGGGCCGCGGAGCCAGCGGACCCGCGTGTCCTCGTCCTTCGTCCGCTGCGCGATCATCGCGAGCATCCGCTGCAGGTGCGACCGCGTCTGCTCCCACTCGGGCGCGCCCGTCGCGAGGAGGACGTCCGCGACCGGGAGGACGACGTCCAGGTGCCGGTCCTCGTGCATGCCCGCCGCGAGCGACGCGATCGCCGAGCGCGCGTGCTCGGCCGACTCGTCGCTCCGCCCCCGCACCAGCGCGATGCGGGCGAGCGCGGCGTCCGCCTGGGCGTCCCAGGGCGGGTGGCCGGGGAGAACGGCGGCGAGACCCTTCGCCTCGCGGGCGGCCCGCTCGGCGACGTCGAGCAGCTCGTCGTCCGCCCGCTCGGCCCCCAGCCGGGAGGCCTCGACCGCGAGCCGTGCGAGGGCCTCGCACCGCGCGGCCGGCTGCCGGGTCTCGGTCGCGAGCTCGACCGCCCGCTCGAGGTGCCGGCGCATCGCGGCGGCGTCGCCGCCCATCGCGCTCGCGAGCCCCCGCCACGTCTCCAGGCGCCGGGCGCGGAGCGGCGTCGGGTGGTCGGAGGCGACCCTGGCCGCCCGGTCCA
The DNA here is from genome assembly GCA_035762085.1 of Actinomycetota bacterium. GTDB lineage: Bacteria > Actinomycetota > UBA4738 > UBA4738 > HRBIN12 > HRBIN12. The sequence continues at coordinate 4,809 of DASTPT010000018.1, forward strand.
GCCACCGGTTCGCCTGCTCGACGTCACCGACGTCCACGTACGCCATCGCCGTGCCGCCGGCGGCGAGGAACTCGAGGTCGCTGTCGCCGATCTCCCTCGCGCGGGCGAACGCCTCCTCGCCGCGCGAGATCGCCAGGTCCGGGATCACCTTCGCGCGCGAGAAGACGTGTACCCCGTAGAGCATCTGCGCGTCGAACGCCGCCCGCTCGCTCTCGTTGACGAACGCCCGCATCCGGGAGGTCAGGCGCCGGATCTCCTCGATGTGCCGGGCCGCGCCGGAGCCGAGATGGATGTCGGGCGCCCAGCTCATGTAGGCGAGCGCGATGATCGAGGCCATCGCCCCGCGACGGTCGCCGAGGCGCTCGAACACCTCGAGGGCCTCCTGCAGCAGCCGGACGCCCTCGTCCGCGATGGGGGCGACCGGGAGCTCCTGCACGATGTCCTCGAGCGCCTCGCCGGCGCCCACGCGCCACTCGATCGGCAGGTGCCCGCCGGCCTGGATCTCGTCGATGAACCACGCGCGCACCCTCCCGATCATCACGACGCCGGTCTCCCGGAGCGCGGTCGCCAGCGCGGCGTCGTCGCCGAGCTCGCGGGCGAGATCCGCGGCTCGCCGGAAGGCCTCCTCGGCCCCGTCGAGGTCGACCTCGCGCTCCGTGGGGACGTACGCCTCCCCCGCCGTCGCGTGCAGCAGGTCCTGGCCGAGCTCCAGACAGGCGGCCAGCTCCGCCTCCCGGTCCCCCCGGGACGCGGCGAGCCCCCGAACCTCGCGCGCCAGCTGGGCGGCGCGTTCCTCCTCCTCGGCGACGCGGAGCGCGGCCGCGCGACGCAGCCGGACGTCGAGCTCGAGGTGCGAGTCGCCGAGCGCCTCCGCCAGCGCCGAGAGCTCGGCCAACCCTTCCAGGCGGTCGCTCGGCCGCCGGAGCATGTCGAGGGCCCGGTCCCGAGTCTCCAGGAGCTCCAGCCGCTCCTGCGACGAGGCCGCGATGGGCAGGACGAGCTCGACGACCCGCAGCACCTCCTCGGGGGCGTTCGCGTCGAGCGCGTTCCGGCTCGCGTCGATCGAGAACCGCACGCACATGCCCGCGTCCCCGGCCTCCCTGGCGTGATGCGCCAGGAGCGGGAGGCTCGCGGGCGAGGGCTCGCCCGAGAGCAGGAGCGCGACGATCGACGAGTGGATCTCGCGGCGCCGGGCCGGGGTGAGCGTCGCGGCCGCGACGTCGCGGATCTGCTCGTGGGGGAAGCTGTAGTCGGCGGCCGACCCCTCGTCGTGCTCGGCGAGCAGGCCCGCCGTCACCGCGGGCTCGAACGCCCGGGCGAGGGCGTCGGGCTCGACCGCCGTGCCGTCGACGCGGAGCTCGACCTCGCGGAGGTCCTTGAGGCTGAAGTGGCGGCCGAGCACGGCCGCGTCGGCCAGGAGCGCCCGGGTCTCCTCGGGCAGGTGCGCCGCGCGCCGCGAGATCAGGGTGCGGACCGCCGAGGGCACCAGGCGCTCGGCGTTGCGGGCGAGGTGCCAGGTCCCGTCGATCGCCTGGATCATCCCGCCGTCGCGATACGCCTGGGCCATCGCCTCGACGATGAACGGCACGCCCTCGGCCTGGGCGTGCATCACCGCCACGCCGCGCGCGTCGACGGGTCCGCCGAGGGCCTGCGCCAGGAGCTCGCCGGTCTCGGGCTGGGTCAGCCGGTTCAGCCGCACGCGCCGGAGCAGGCCGATCCGGTCCATGTCGGCGAACAGGTTCACGGCCTCGGTCAGCAGCGCCAGCTCCTCCGGGCGGATCGCGAACATCAGGAAGATCGGGCTCGCGGCGTCCGCGCGCACGACGTACCGGATCAGGCGCAGGCTGTCGTCGTCCGCCCACTGGACGTCGTCGATCAACACCGCGAGCGGTCGCTCGGCCGCGAGCGCCCGGAAGGCGACCGCGCCGAGGTCGAAGGTCCGCAGGAGCCGGCGATCCGGCGGCAGGGACGCGAGGCCCGGATCGTCCCGACCCGACATGGCGTCCAGACCCCGCGCGAGGGCCTCCTCGGCGTCGGGCGAGCGCGCGGCGCCGAGCGCCTCCGGCGAGCCGAGGATCGACCTCGCGACGAGGAACGGGCCGCGGAGCTCCTCGTCCGCGGTGACGGCGATGGTCGTGAACCCGGCCTCGGCGGCGAGCTCGCCCGCGGCGATCAGCAGGCGGGTTTTGCCGATCCCCGGCTCGCCCTCGAGGGTCAGCCCCGCCAGCCGACCGGCCCGCGCGGTCGCGAGCTCCTGACGGATCGCGTCGAGCTCGCCCTGCCGCCCGACCACCGGTCCCGTCGCGCGGTGGACGTGGAGCGCCATCGGCGAGAACGCCTCCAGCCGAGCGACGGCCCGGTCCCCGTCGCCGTTCCCGCCTACGGTCACGTCCCCGTCCCCCACCGATGCCCCTGGTTCACCGCACCGAGGGTATCGGAGTCGGCCGGACCGGCGCCCGGATCGCCGTCCAACGCCAGAACCGGAACGCGCGTCGCGGCCCATCGCGGTGGCGTCGGCATCGAGTACGGTGTCACGGTATGTCGGACGCCTTCGTCCCTCGCGACTTCGCACCACCGGAGCCCCCGGTTCGCGATGAGTTCATCCTCGAGCCGCTCGGCCCGGAGCACAACGAGCGGGATCACGCCGCGTGGATGTCGAGCGTCGACCACATCCGGAGCACGCCCGGGTTCCCGTTGTCGGATGGGTGGCCGACGCCGATGCGCCTGGACGAGAACCGGACGGACCTGCAGCAGCACGCGGCGGACTTCGCGGCGCGGACCGGCTTCACCTACGCGGCGCGGACCGGCTTCACCTACACGGTGCTCTCGCCGACGGATCGGGACGTGATCGGGTGCGTGTACATCTACCCGAGCAAGAAGGAAGGCTACGACGCTTGGGTCCGGTCGTGGGTGCGGGCATCGCACGCGCACCTCGACGGGCCCCTCCGGCGGACGGTCGCGGACTGGCTCGCCTCCGAGTGGCCGTTCGACCAGGTCGACGACGCCTCCGTGTAGCATCCCATCCACGGTCCGACATGGTCGACGACCTCCTGCTGCGCACCGAGGGGCTGTCCCTCCGGTACCCGGGCGGCACCCTCGCGCTCGATGAGCTGACCGTCGAGGTCCCCCGCGGCTCGGTCGGGCTGGTGGGCGCCAACGGCGCCGGCAAGACGACGCTGCTGCGGCTGGCGCTCGGGCAGCTGCTCCCCACGGCGGGCACGATCGAGGTCGTGGGGCGGCCGGTGGCCGACGATCCGATCGGGGTCCGCGCCCACATCGGCTTCATGCCCGAGCACGACTGCCTTCCCCCCGACCAGACGGCCGCCGACGTCGTGGCCACCCTCGGCGAACTGGCCGGCCTGCCGCCCCGCGCGGCCCGCCAGCGCGCCTCGGAGGTGCTCGACCTCGTCGGCCTCGACGAGGCCCGCTTCCGGCCGATCGGCGGCTTCTCGACGGGCATGCGCCAGCGCACCAAGCTGGCCCAGGCGATCGTCGCCGACCCGGAGGTGGTCCTGCTCGACGAGCCCACGGCCGGCCTCGACCCGATCGGCCGCGAGGAGATGCTCGCCCTCGTCGGCCGGCTCGCCGGGTTCGGCATCTCGGCGCTCGTCGCCACCCATCTGCTCGACGACGTGCAGCGCGTGTGCGACCGGGTGGTGATGATCGACGGCGGCAAGCTGCGGCACACCGGCGCCACCCAGGCGCTCCTGCACCGGACCGGGGCCGTCCGGGTCCAGCTGAACGACGGCGCCGGACGCCTCGCCGAGGGCCTCGGCGCCGCCGGCGTCGCCGTCACCGTGGTCGACGACGCGACGCTCGACGTCCGGATCGACGGTGACGAGGGGCGCGTGCTCGACCTCGTGCGCGACCGCGCGGACGACCTCGGCCTCGCCCTGTACGCGCTGACGACGCGGCGCACGTCCCTCGACGAGCTCTTCCTGGACCAACCGCGGTGAGGACACCCGCCGCCGGCGCCGTCTACGACCGCGGCTACCGCCCCTACGAGGGCGAGCGCGGGGGTCGGGGCGCCTCGCGCGCGGCGCTCGTGCGCCTCTCGGTCCGACGGGCCCTCGGTCTGCGCCGGTCGTGGCGGCAGAAGGTCCTGCCGTGGTCGCTGCTCGCGATCGCCTCGATCCCGGCGGTGGTGAACGTCGGCCTGAAGTACATCACCCGCGACACGCCGGCCGCCAGCCTCGACCTGATCACGTACCGCGAGTACGTCGGCGTGTCCACCACGCTGCTGCTGTTCGTCGCGATCACGGCGCCGGACATGGTCTGCCCGGACCGGCGGAACCGCGTCCTGCCGCTGATCTTCGCCCGTCCGCTCACCGGCAACGACTACGTGCTCGCCAAGGTCGGGGCGCTCACCGCGATCCTCTTCGGCTTCAGCTTCCTGCCCCAGGTCGTGCTGTTCGTGGGCCAGATGCTCGTGGTGCGCGAGGGCGCGCTCGACTACCTCACCGAGAACGCCGAGGTGCTGTGGCAGGTGCCGGCGGCGGTGGCGCTGTTCTCCCTGTACTGGGCGTCGCTGGCGCTGGCCGTCTCGGCCACGACCGCGCGCCGGGTCGTGGGCGGCGTGACGCTGCTCGCCATCGTGCTCGTCTCGGGGACGGTGGCGACGATCCTCGTCCGCGCCGGCGGCGGAAGCTTCTTCGAGGGCGGCAACCTGTGGGGGCTCCTCAGCGCGACGGACCTCCCGCTGCGGATGAGCGACCTGGTCTTCCTCGGCCACGTCGATCCCGAGTCGCTCGTCGGCGGGGCCGCCGGGGCGGGCATCGGCGTGATCGTGGTCTACATCGCGGTCGTCGCCGGCTCCCTCGGCTACCTCGTCTACCGGTATCGCGAGGTCCAGTGAGCGCCATCCCGGGAGCGGCGCCGCCACCGGACGATCCGGCCTTCGCGAAGGACTCGACGGTCGTCGTCAGCGGCGCATCGGTCTGGTTCGGCCCGAACGTGGCCCTCAACGAGGTGTCCTGCTCCTTCGGTCCCGGGGTGACGGGCCTTCTCGGTCCGAACGGCGCGGGCAAGACGACGCTCATGCGGGCGATCTGCGGGATGCTGCCACTCGGCGCCGGCACCGTCCGCGTCGGTGGGCTCGACCCTCGCACCGAGCGTGGGGCCCAGCGCGCCCTCGCCCTCGTACCGGAGGAGGACGCCAGCCCGGGAACGCTCTCGGCCCGCCAGCTCGTGCGGTACGCGGCCGCCCTCCACGGGGTGCGCGACCCCGCCGCGCCCGAGCGAGCCCTGGCGGCCGTCGACCTCGCCGACGTGGCCGACCGCCACGTCGGCGCCTTCAGCAAGGGGATGCTCCAGCGCACGAAGGTGGCCGTCGCCCTGGTGGGCGACCCCACGATCCTCGTGCTCGACGAGCCGCTCAACGGGGCCGACCCGGTCCAGCGCGTCGCGCTCATCGAGCTGTTCAACCGCCTGGGCGACGAGGGTCGCACGGTGATCGTCAGCTCCCACGTCCTGCACGAGGTCGAGCGCCTGGCCCGACGCCAGATCGTGCTCGTGCGCGGCCGGCTCGCGGCGGCGGGCGATCACCACGCCATCCGGAGCGCGATCGCCGACCGGCCCCGGCAGGTGCTCCTGCGCTCCTCGGATCCCCGCCGGCTGGCGGCAGCTCTCGTAGCGGTCGAGGCGGTGAGCGGCGTCGGCATCGACGGCGACGCCGTGGTCGTGTCGTCGCTCCGCGCGCTCGATCTCGCCTACGCGCTGCCGGGGCTCGCCCGGCGGACCGGCGTCCGCCTCCTCGAGGTCCGCCCCCTCGACGACTCGCTGGAGTCCGCGTTCCGGGAGCTGGTCCGGTGACGGCACCCGCCGCCGAGCGCGCCCTGCCCGGCCCGTTCGTCGCCGCCTTCGTCTACGCGCTCCGGGTCTGCGTCCCGCCCAAGCGGGCCGCCCTGCTGGCCCTGCCGTGCGCTGGGGCCCTGCTCTTCGGACTCCTCGCCCGGGCGATCGACGAACCGACGGCGGCCCTCCGGTTCAACACCGTCGTCGGCGCGCTCTTCGGGCTGATCGTGCCCCTGGCCTGCCTGGTGGTCGGGGACGCCGTCCTGGGCGCGGAGGTCCGGGCCGGAACGTTCGGCCTCACGTGGCTGTCGCCGGTGCGCTTCTCGACGATCGTCCTGGCCCGGTGGTCG
>DASTPT010000019.1:0-29972 GCA_035762085.1 Actinomycetota bacterium
CCAACCGAAAGGCGACTTCAGGGGGTCCCCGCCGTCGCGTATCATCGATGACGTAGGGGGCTCCCACCGTGAATCGCCCGCGCCGCCATCCCCTCCTGCTCCTCCTTGCAGCGCTGGTCGTCCTGGCTGGCTGTCGGGCACCAGGAACGCGCTCGCCGGCAGCGACACCAGAGGCGCCCACGCCCGCGGCGACGTCGACCCGTGCCAAGTACGAACCACCGGACGGTTCGCCTACTTCGGGTTCACGTTCCGGCTCTGGGATGTACGGCCGCTTCGGAAGAACGACGTGTGGGGTGACGTGAGACCCTTCGCCGAGCGGCTCTCCGACGCCATCCAGGTCGAGCTGGCCGGGAAGGCACCGACGATCATCACCGTCCACGGGTCGTGGCGATGGGAGGAAGGGGGGCCACTCGTGCCCTTCAGCGAGGTGCTGGCCGATATCGAGAGGATCCACGCTGCGGCCGGCCCGACCGTCGTCCCCAGGCTCGAATGGCAGTCGGATCACGTTACGACGCGGGAGATCGCCTCCGGCGCGTACGACACGTACATCGCGGGATACGCCCGAGCCGTGCACCGGTACGCACAGCCGCTGTTCATCCGGCCGATCTGCGGCGAGTTCAATGGCTATTGGTGGGACTGGTGCAGTCCGAAGGCGGATCCGGAGCTGACCGCTGCGGACTTCGTCGCCGCCTGGCGTCGGATCGTGGACATCTTCCGACAGGAGGGCGTGACGAACGTCGCGTGGATCTGGACACCGGTCGCGTTCCCTCCCCCGCCGATGGATTGGGGGCACGATCCCGATTGGCAGGCCTACTACCCCGGTGACGACTACGTGGACTGGGTCGGTGGCGACCTCAACGACTGGGGGCGTCCGGCGTGGCTCGACCCCCTGTATCGGTTCGGCATCGACCACGACAAGCCCTTCTTCCTGGCTGAGTTCGCCATCCGCCACGAGGGGACCGACCTGACCCATGCGAGACAGATGCGGTGGCTCGGAGCGATGTTCGACTACTTCGAGAGCCATCCGCAGATCAAAGCGATCTCCTATTTCAACTACAAGAACAACCCAGATCACAGCCTCGGTTCGGTCGAGCACGTTTACCGGTACGACGGCCAGGTGAACTACGTGCCGGACGTGAGCGATCACGACCAACGCCTGCTCGCCGGCGGCGATGACATGCGCGCGCTGTTCGCCAGCCGGATCGCAGATCCCCGCTACATCTCCAGGCTCGTGGTCGGGCCGTGACCATGGAGGGGGGTCGGATCCGGCGGTCCCGAGTCGTCGGCGCGTTGGCGGCCGGCGGATGCGTCGCCCCCGAGGCGGAGGCGGACGCGCTCTTCGAGGCCGAGAGGCAGGGCGGCGGGCCGATCGAGGACCTCGTCGCACGCCGGGTTGCCGGGGAACCGCTCGCCTGGATCACGGGATGGACGCGCTTCTGCGGCCTGCGCATCCATGTCGAGCCCGGGGTCTTCGTGCCGAGACCGCACACGGAGACGATGGCGCGCCGCGGCGCCGCCTTGCTGCCCGCCGACGGGGTAGCGGTCGACCTCTGCACCGGGAGCGGCGCGGTGGCAGCCGTGATGGGCTCGGCGCGCCCTGGGGCCACCGTCCTTGGCACGGACGTCGACCCGGTGGCCGTCTCGTGCGCTCGGCGCAACGGCGTCCGCGCCCTCCTCGGCGACCTCGACGAGACCCTGCCGGCGTCCCTCGGCGGACGCGTCGACGTCGTCACCGCGGTGGTCCCCTACGTGCCGAGCGAGGAACTCCACCTGCTGCCGGGGGACGTGCTCGCCTACGAGCCGCGCCTGGCACTCGACGGCGGTCCCGGGGGCACCAGCGTGCTCGTCCGAGCCGCCGAGGCGGCCGCGCGCCTGCTCGGTCCGGGCGGGTACATGCTGCTCGAGCTCGGCGGCGAGCAGGCGACCTCGATGACGACCACGCTGTCCGGTCTGGGCATGTCACTGATCCGGATCCTGCGCGACGAGGACGGACGGGATCGCGCCATCGAGGCGCGGCGTCGGGCGCCGGCTCGCGCCTAGCGCTCGTCGACCCCGCGGAGGACGGGCTTCACGTCCACGATGGGCGTCTCGTCGATCGCCTCGAGATCGCTCACCAGGACCCGCAGCCCCTCGACGGCGAGGATCCGGACGCGATGGAGGCCGACGGGGTTCGGCCGGTCGGGAGATCGCGTGCTGAACACCCCGGTCTCCGGTCTCGCGGGATCGTCCCGCGGACGGGTCAGCAGGACGTCGCGATCGGCGCGGTCGAGCCACGTGAGCACGACGATCCGGTCGCCCACCCGGAGATCGCGGATCCCGTCGGCGACGCGTGGCTCGAACACGAGCCAGGCCGGCGGCGCGCCCTCGTCGCCTTGCCGCGGCGCCTCCTCGCGCTCGCGCAGCGGCGACTCGACGCGACCGATCGGGACGACCTCGTAGCGCATCGGGACAGCGTAGACGCGCTACTCCCCCGCGAACGACTGGTCCCCCGCTCCCGTCGCGACCTTCCACAGGTAGCCGTCGGGATCGGCGAAGTAGCCGCCGTAGCCGCCCCACTCCTCGGCCGAGGCGGGCTTCGCGATCCTCCCGCCGGCGGCCTCGACCTCGGCGAGCACGGCGTCCACGCGCTCCTTCGTCGGGACGACGTACGAGAACGTGATGCCACCGAACCCGTCGCCGTCCGCGGGGACGCCGGTGTCGGCGGTCAGCGCCTCGAGCGCCAACAGCCCGAACACGGACGTACCGTCGTTGACCGCGAACGCCGCCCACGGCCCCCGCTCCTGCATGACCTGCCAGCCGAGGCCCTCGCCGTAGAAGCGCTTCGACCGCTCGACGTCCTTCACCCCGAGCGTGATGCCGCTCACGTGTGCGTTCATCGTTCCTCCCCTCCGGTCACGTCGGCCCGCTGCCGAGCGTCACTACCATGACGGACCCGCACGGAAGGATGTGACCGGTGGAGGAGGACCGATGGCTCGCGGAAGCGTTCGAGCGGGACCGGACGCAGCTGCGGGCCGTGGCCTATCGGATGCTCGGCTCGGTCAGCGAGGCGGACGACGCCGTCCAGGAGGCATGGCTGCGGCTCAGCCGGTCGGACGCCGGAGACGTCGAGAACCTGGCCGGGTGGCTCCGGACCGTCGTCTCGCGCGTCTGCCTCGACATGCTGCGCTCGCGCACGTCGCGACGGGAGGAGCCGTGGGACGCGGTGCTGCCCGAGCCCGCCGCGACGGCGGACGCCGAGGCCGACCCCGAGCACCAGGCGGTGCTCGCCGACTCGGTCGGGCCGGCCCTCCTCGTCGTGCTCGAGACGCTCTCGCCCGCCGAGCGCCTGGCGTTCGTGCTCCACGACATGTTCGGCGTTCCGTTCGACGAGATCGCGCCGATCGTCGAGCGCTCGCCCGAGGCGACCCGGCAGCTGGCGAGCCGCGCTCGGCGCCGGGTCCGCGGCGCCGAGCCGACGGGCGACACGGACCGAGCCCGGCAGCGGAAGATCGTCGAGGCGTTCCTCGCGGCCTCGCGGGAGGGCGATCTCGAGGCGCTCCTCGCGGTGCTCGACCCGGACGTCGTGCTCCGGGCCGACGCGGCCGCCGTCGCGATGGGCGCGGGCGCCGAGGTCCGCGGCGCCGCAGCCGTCGCCGAGACCTTCCGCGGCCGGGCCCGGGCGTCGCAGCCTGCCTCGGTGGCCGGCATGCCCGGGTTGGTGTGGATGCAGGCGGGCCAACCGCGGGTCGCGTTCCGCTTCGCGTTCGCGGACGGCGCGATCGTCGGCATCGAGCTCGTGGCCGACCCGGAGCGCCTCGGGGATCCAACCTTCCTCGGGCGCTGACGAGCCGAACGGACCCAGCGCACGCGGGGCGACCGGCCCCTGACGCCCGATGACACGGCCGCGCACAGTGGAACGCGGAGAGCATCCGTGAAGCAGAGCGTGCTCGTCGTCGAGGACGAAGCGAAGATCCGCCAACTCCTGCGCTCCCTGCTCGAGCGCGAGGGGCTCGAGGTCGTCTCGACCTCCTCGGGTGCTGAGGCCATCGAGCTCTCGAGGTCCGCGCACCCCGACCTCGTCCTGCTCGACCTCCGGCTGCCCGACGTGCCGGGCGAGGAGGTCGCTCGGGAGGTCCGGGCGTCCTCGACCGTCCCGATCGTGATGTTGACGGCCAAGGCGGGCGAGGAGCACCGGATCCGAGGGCTCGAGCTCGGCGCCGACGACTACGTGACGAAGCCGTTCAGTCCTCGCGAACTCGTCCTGCGGGTCCAGGCGGTGCTCCGTCGCGCCGCGACCGGGCCCGTCGCCGACGGGCCGGCGTCGTTCGGGGACGGCGAGCTGCTGCTCGACGAGGACCGCCGCCAGGCCACCGTGCGTGGCGAACCGATCGAGCTCACCCCTACCGAGTGGGCGATCCTGACCGCGCTGTCGCGGGTACCGGGTCGCGTGTACTCGCGTTACGAGCTCATCAACCGGGTGCACGGCTACGAGTTCGAGGGCTACGAGCGCACGATGGATTCGCACGTGCGGAACCTGCGCCGCAAGGTCGAGCTCGATCCGCACCGCCCCACGATCGTCGAGACGGTCCTCGGCGCCGGGTATCGACTGGGGCTGAGCCGCGATGCGTAGACCCCGGCTCCGCACCCGGCTGGTCGCGTCGTTCGTGGCGGTCGCGCTCGTCGGCGTCGTCACGCTCGCGGCGCTCGTGATCGCGTTCCTGCCCGGACGACTCACGCAGCTCGTGACCGAGCGTCAGGAGCAGTCCGCGAAGCGGGCTGCCGCCGCGCTCGAACGCTCGTACCGTGGCGGGTGGACGCAGGAGGAGCTTCGCCGCGCCGGCGCGATCGCCGGGGGGTCCGGGACGTCCATCGCTGGAGACACGGACGTCTCTCCGTCGCCGACGCGGAACCCGACCGTGACGCCCTCCGACGACGGATCCGGAGCCGGGGGTGGTGGGGACGGGGGTGGTGGCCCCACCGTGAGCCCGAGCCCCGGCGGCGGCGGGGACGGCCAAGGAGGCGGCGACGGTGACGGCGGTGGCGGTGGCGGCGGCGCGGGTCCCGGCGCGCCCGGCGGCGCCTCGCCGAGCCGGACGCCGAGGGGCGGGCCCGGCGGGACGACGCCAGGTCAGGGCTCGTCCGGCGGCGGCGGGGGAACGATGGCCGCGGGTCCGGAGGACACCTCCCGCACGATCGAGGTGCCGATCGTCGTCGACGGCCGGACCGTGGGAACGCTCGAGGTCGTGTTCCCCGCGGAGGGCCTGCCGGCTCCCGAGCGCGAGTTCGAGTCGTCGCTGCGGTGGTCGGTCGTCGCCGCCGCGGCGATCGCGATCCTCGTGGCGCTCGTCGTCGCGCTGCTCCTCGCACGTCGGCTCGACCGACCGCTCACGCGACTGATCACCGCCGCGCGTCGGCTCGGGACGGGCGACCTGTCGGCCCGCGTCGGCGCGGCCGACGCTCCCGGCGAGGTCGGCGAGCTCTCCGCAACGTTCGACCAGATGGCGGACGCGCTGGCCCGCGAGGACGAGGTGCGTCGGGCGCTCGTCGCCGACGTCACGCACGAGCTCCGGACCCCCGTCACGATCCTGCAGGCCTCGCTCGAGGAGCTCGTCGACGGGACGGTCGAGCCCGAGATCGACCGGCTCAGCTCGCTCCACGACGAGGTGCTGCGTCTGGGCAGGATCCTGCAGGACCTGGAGGCGCTCGCCGCGGCGCAGGCGGCCGGGCTGGAGATGACGACCCACCGGGTGGACCTGGCGCGGGTGGCCGACGAGGCGATCCGCCGGCTGCACGGCTCCTTCGAGACCGCCGGCATCGAGCCGCACGCCGAGCTCTCGCCTGCGACGGTCCTCGGGGACGAGGACCGTCTGGACCAGATCGTGACGAACCTGCTCACGAACGCCCTGAAGTACACGCCGGCCGGCGGACGGGTCTCGGTCACGGTCGCGGCCACCGACGGGGACGCCCGCCTCGAGGTCCGCGACACGGGCGCCGGGATCGACCGTGACGAGATCCCGCACGTGTTCGAGCGGTTCTGGCGCGGGCGGGCGGGCAGCTCGACGAGCGGGAGCGGCGTCGGCCTCGCCGTGGTTGCCGAGCTCGTGCGCGCGCACCGGGGCCGGGTCGAGGTCTCGAGCGCGCCCGGGCAGGGCGCCACGTTCGAGGTCGTCCTGCCGCGCGCCTGAGGCTTTCGAGCCTCGTCGCATCTCGACATGGCCTGCATCTCCGCTGCAGCCGTCCTGCACGCCCGCTTGTTCCCATGTCTCGGGAACGACGAGGAGGTGCCCGCGATGCGGAGATGGACCAGGTGGATGGCGGTCGGAGCGTCGGTCGCGCTCATCACGGGCGGCGCGATCGCCATCGCGGCCGCCGGCGAGGGGCCCGGCGCGCCGGCCCAGAACGAGAACGGACAGATGGTCGGGGACGTGGACCAGATCCGCGACCGCGATCACGACCGCATCCACGTCGACGACGTCGCCGCGGTGCCGCAGGGTGACCAGGTCCCCGACCGGGATCGGGACCGGTTGCAGCTGCGCGACGGCAGCTGTCTGGACGAGGCGACCGAGGCGGTCGGAGGCGGCGACCAGACGCGGTCTCGGGACCGCACGCACGCCGGCGACGGTGCCGGGTGCTGCAACGCCGAACAGAACCAGAATCAGGAGCAGAACCAGAACCAGGAGCAGAACCGGAACCAGGAGCAGAACCGGAACGGCGGCTCGGACGAGGAGTCGGAGCAGGAGCAGGAGCAGGAGCGGAACGGATCCGGACCCCCTGAGGAACCGGGCCACGGAGGCTCGTGACATCCCGCCGGATGCTTCCGCTTCCACGAACGCGAGGGGACACCCCCTCGCGTTCACGTTCGAGGGGATTCGCCAGGTTCCCGCGTGTCGGACCCTGGGACCCTTCTGCGCGTCGTGGCTCGGTCGAGGCGAGCTCGTAGGTTACCGGCGAGTCCGTCCCGCGCGCGACCCGACGCTCGTCGCGGTCGGGGGCGGTGCCCCGGGTTCTTGACCACCCCGGTGGCGCTCGCCGCCTTCACGCGCGCGCTTGACGCGGTCGCTAGGCTCCACGCATGTCGAGGTCCGGAGCGCTTCGCCGTGCCGTGACACTCGCGCTCGTGTCCGGGACGGTTCTCGCCGTTCCGCCGGCCGCGTCGGCCGCCCCCACGTGCTTCCGCGAGGTCGCGACGATCGTCGGAACGCCGGGCGACGACCACCTCGTGGGGACGGCGGGGCGCGACGTCATCGTGGGCGGCGGCGGGTGGGACGAGATCGCGGGCCGAGGAGGCGGCGACCTGCTCTGCGGCGGTGATGGCCCCGACTTCCTCGAGGGCGGTCGGGGGGACGACCGGGTCGACGGCGGCCGAGGGTCCGATACCGCCCACGGCGGACCCGGCACGGACCGTATCCGGACGGGTCGGGGCCCGGTCGAGGCGCTGTTCGGCGGCCCGGGGGCCGACCGGCTCTCGGGCGGCGCGGGGTCGTTCGACGGCCTGATCGGCGGAGCCGGGAGTGACCGGATGGACGGCGGCCCGGGCCAGGACATCGCGCACTTCTTCGATGCTCCCGGCGGGGTCGTCGCCGATCTGGAGACCGACACGGCGACGGGACACGGCAGCGATGTCGTCCTGGACATCGAGGGCCTCGCGGGCTCCAACTTCGACGATGAGCTGCGGGGCGACGACGGCTCGAACCTCCTCGTCGGCCAGGAGGGGAACGACACGATCCTGGCGCGCGGCTCCGGTGCCATGACCGAGCGCGCCGACCTGCTCGACGGTGGACCGGGCGACGACGTCCTGGACGGCGGAGAGGGCGGCGATCTCGTCACGTTCGAAGACGCCGACACGGAGGTCACCGTCGATCTGTCGCTCGGAACCGCCGCCGGCTGGGGGTCGGACTCGATGTCGGAGATCGAGGGAGCGATCGGTTCGTTCTTCGACGACGCGCTGATCGGCGACGCCGCGGACAACGCGTTCGCCGGCGGCGCAGGCGACGACGAGATCGACGGCGGGCCGGGCGTGGACGAGGTCGCGTACTACGACGCCCGTGGAGGGGTCGTGGTCGACCTGACGGTCGGCGCCGCGACGGGCTGGGGATCGGACACGCTCGCGAACCTGGAGGACGTGACCGGCTCCGCCCGTGCGGACCGGCTGGTCGGCGACACGCTGGCCAACGCGATCGAGGGCGGGAGCGGCCGTGACGTCCTCGTCGGGCGGGCGGGCGACGACGACCTGCGGGGCGGTGACGGCACCGACCGGGCGAACGGGGGCGAGGGCGCGGACGCCTGCGACGCAGAGCGCGAGCTCAATTGCGAGTCGGACCCTGCGGTGGGGATGCGGTCGGCATCGACGGCGGCATGGCTCGGCGTGTGGCGGGGCTGGCCGGCGGCGATCCGTAGACACGGCTGAGCTCCTCGCCGACGCGCCAGAGCTCCACGCGCGCCTCGGCCGGCTCGATCACCTCGACCATCGCCCCGAAGCCGGCGAGCTCGCCGGCGAGGGCGTGCGCCGACCAGCTTCGGAGCTCCACCTCCACACGGCCGTCCTCGACCGACTCGCCCACGGTGACCCGGACGCCGAACGACGCGCGCACCCAGCCCACCGCCTCAGCGACCACGAGAGCCGTCGCCCGGAAGCCCGCCCGTCGCTCGCCGAGCGTATCCACGATCTCGTTCCACGTCCGCTCGAGGTCGAAGCCCTCGGGCCGCTCGACCGGATCGTCGGTGACGGCGACCGAGCGCACCCGGCTGAGCCGGAACGTCCGCAGTCCGGCGTCCGTCCCCGCGACGAGGTACCAGACCGACGCCTTCGAGACCAGCCCGAGCGGGTGCACGATCCGCTCGCTCTCGGGGCGATCCCGGCCGGCGTAGCGCAGGCGCACCTGCACCCCGTCGACGACGGCCCGTTGCAGGACGTCCAGGTGCGGGGGCGGGGTGACGCTCGGCCGATCCCAGGTCCTGGGATCGAGCACCACCGCCGAGGCGGCCGCCTCGGCCTCGGCGCGGAAGGGCTCGGGCAGCGCCCGCACCAGCTTGCGAAGGGCCGCCTTCACCTGCGGCGTGGCCGAGGCCGAGGGTCCGGCGACGAGGAACAGCGTGCGGGCCTCGGCCGCGGTGAGCCCGCTGAGGTCCGTCCGGGCGCCGCCGACGAGCGACCATCCGCCGCCGCGACCGGGCTGCGAGTAGACCGGGATCCCGGCCATCGCCAGGGCCTCGAGGTCGCGCCGCGCCGTGCGCTCCGAGATCTCGAGCTCGACGGCCAGCTCGGACGCGGTGACCCGACCCCGTGACTGCAGGAACAGCAGCGCCGCCACCAGTCGGTCCGCTCGCACGGCGAGAGCTTCGCACGGAAAGCGGCCACTCGTTGGCCACTTCACCCATGCATGATGTGCGCTCCCGCCGGGTCGGATGAACGGCCGTGCACCGCGGTTGAACGCCCCGGCGACATGGACGCCAGGAAGGGAGGGGATCGATGACGAGCTCCGCGATCGAGGCCGAGGGCCTCGTGAAGACGTTCGGAACCGTCCGGGCGTTGGACGGCATCGACATGGTCGCCCGCGAGGGGACCGTCTTCGGCCTGCTCGGGCCGAACGGCGCCGGCAAGACCACCGCGATCCGCGTACTCTCGACGCTCCTGCGGCCCGAGAAGGGCCGGGCGACCGTCGGCGGCTACGACGTGATCCACCACCCAGAGCGCGTACGCCGGCTGATCGGGCTCACCGGGCAGTACGCGGCGGTGGACGAGCTGCTCTCGGGCAGGGAGAACCTGTTCATGATCGGACGGCTCCTCGGGCTGCGCACCGCCGACGCTCGGGCGCGCGCCACGCAGCTGCTCGAGGACTTCGACCTCGCCGAGGCCGGGTCGAAGGTCGTGAAGCAGTACTCGGGCGGGATGCGTCGGCGCCTGGACCTCGCGGCCAGCCTGGTCGGGCGTCCGCGGTTCCTGTACCTGGACGAGCCGACCACCGGCCTGGATCCGCGGAGCCGGCTCGAGCTGTGGGGCATGATCCGTCGGCTCGTCGCCGAGGGCACCACGGTCCTGCTCACCACGCAGTACCTGGAGGAGGCCGATCGGCTCGCGGACGAGATCGTCGTGATCGACCACGGCCGCGTGATCGCGGCGGGGACGCCCCAGCAGCTGAAGACCCGTGTGGGCGGTCAGGTCCTGCAGGCCCGGCCGGCCGACCCGGCCGACCTGCCCGCGACCGAGATGGTTCTCGCGGCGTTCGCGAAGGACGGCGAGCTGCCGCACAGCGATGGCCAGCTCGTGACGGTCTCGATCTCCGACCGCTCGGCGCTCGGACAGGCCGTTCGTCGCCTGGACGACGAGGGGATCGCGATCGACGACCTGTCGCTGCGGCGGCCCAGCCTGGACGAGGTGTTCCTGGCCGTGACCGGGCACGTGGCGGCGACCGAGGAGGAGGAGCTCTCGGAGGAGCAGGAGCGGGAACGGAGGATCGCATGAGCGCGACGACCACCACGTTGGCACCGATCGGCAACACGAACGTCGTGCGGAACACGCTCACGATCGCGCGGCGGAACCTGCTGCACATCAAGGCGACGCCCGAGCAGCTGGTCGAGATGTCGATCCAGCCGCTCATGTTCCTGGTGCTGTTCGTCTACGTGTTCGGCGG
Organism: Actinomycetota bacterium; assembly: GCA_035762085.1. Lineage (GTDB taxonomy): Bacteria > Actinomycetota > UBA4738 > UBA4738 > HRBIN12 > HRBIN12. The sequence continues at coordinate 10,611 of DASTPT010000019.1, forward strand.
GGCGATCGCCGGCTCCAGCCGCGAGTACCTGCAGTTCGCCCTCCCGGGCATCCTGGTCCAGTCGGTCGCGTTCCTGCCTTTCACGACGGCGCTCGCGCTGAACATCGACTTCCAGCGTGGCGTCATCGACCGGTTCCGGTCGCTGCCGATCGCACGGTCGGCGGTGATCGGGGGACGCATCCTGGCCGACGGCGCGCGGATCGTGTGGAGCATCTTCATCATCACGGCCCTGTCGGTCGCGCTCGGCTTCCGGTTCGAGGGCGGCGCGGCGGGGGCGCTCGGCGCGTTCGTGCTCGTCGCCGCGTTCGGTCTCACGATGTGCTGGCCGATGGCGTTCATCGGCATCACCGCCCGCACGACCGAGTCGGTGAACACGTGGGGGTTCATGATCATCCTGCCGCTCACGTTCGCCAGCTCCGCGTTCGCGGACCCCTCCACGATGCCCGGGTGGCTCCAGGCGTTCGTGAACGTGAACCCGGTGACGGCCGTCATCGACGCCGCGCGCGGGCTGATGCTCGGCGGAGAGGTCGCCGGGCCCGTGCTCCGCTCGGTGGTGTGGATGGTCGCGATCCAGGCGCTGTTCGCGCCGCTCGCGATCGCCCGCTACCGCCGGCGGGTCTGAGTCACACCGGATCGTGCAGCGCCTCGGCGCCGGCCACCGCCCCCCGGTCGGCGCCGCGGCTCTGCATCGGACGCTCGTACCACTCCACGTCCCAGAAGCGCCCGAACTTGTTGCCCTGCTCCGTGAACCGCCCGACGAGGCGGAACCCGAACGCCAGGTGCAGCGCGATCGACGCGTCGTTCGGCAGCGTGATCCCCGCGAGCGCGCGGTGCAGATCCGTCCGGTCGAGCGCATCGAACAGCGCCCGGTACAGGGCGGTGCCCACGCCGGTGCCGGTCTCGGCCGACGCCACGTAGACGCTCGTCTCCACGGTCGTCCGGTAGGCGCCTCTCGGCCGGTGCGGCCCGCTCGAGGCGAACCCGACGACCCGGCCGTCCCGCTCGGCGACGAGGACCCGGTGGACCGGCAACGAACGCTCGGCCAGCCACGCGCGGCGCCACGCCAGGTCGTGCTCCTCGAGGTCGAAGGTCGAGTGCGAGGTACGGATGTAGTGGTTGTAGATCTCGTCGATCGCGCGGAGGTCGGCCTCGGCGGCCGGTCGCACGGCCGGTGGGCTCGTGGTCATGCCCACCATCTTCGCCGACGACGCGGCCGCCGAGGTTACGCGCGCGTAACGCCGTCCCAGGTCAGCTCCGCCGGTACCTCGCCACCGCGAGCGGCGCGAACACCACGACGATGGCCGCCGTCCACAGCAGCGAGCGCGTGACGTAGAAGCCCGCCGAGTGCCCGAGCAGCGCCTCCGCTGCGGAACCCTGCGTGAGCGCCCGGACCGCGTCCACCATGTACGTGAGCGGCTGGTGCTCGGCGAACGCCTGCATCCACCCCGGCATCGACTCGACCGGGACGTAGGCGCTCGAGATGAACGACAGCGGGAACACCAGGAAGGCCATCCCCTGCGCCGCCTCGGCCGAGCCCGCGAACAGCCCGAGGGCGATGAACACCCACAGGAACGCGAACCCGAACAGGACGCACAGGCCGAACGCCGCGAGTGCCTCGGGCACCGTGCCGTGGATCCGGAACCCGACCGCGAACCCGGTCGCGGTCATCAGCACCAGGCTGTACGTCAGGACCGCGGTGTCGGCGACCGCCCGCCCGGTCAGGAACGCGCTGCGCGGGATGGGCAGCGAGCGCAGGCGGTCGACGAACCCCTGCTCGAGGTCCGTGGCCACCGCGGGCGCGGCGTCCATGACGCCGAACAGCACCCCGGTCGTGACGAACCCCGGCACCAGGAAGTCCACGTACCGGATGCCCGGGATCTCGATCGCGCCGCCGAACACGTAGCGGAAGATCAGCAGGAACAGCACGCCTTGGATCGTCCCCAGGACCACCAACTGCGGCGTCCGCACGAACTTGCGCACGGTCCGGCCCGCGATCTGGAGCGTGCTCGTCGTCAGGCCGGCGGATCGGTGGCCGCCAGGTCGGTCGATCGTGGATCCGATGGTCGCCATGTGTCGTCTCCCTCCTCTCAGGCCGCGTCGTCCTCGGACGCGGGCTCGGTGTCGTCCGCGAGTGGCGCCCCGGTCAGGGCCAGGAAGACCTCGTCGAGCGTCGGCTGGCGCAGCGCGACGTCCTCGACATCGACGCCTGCCGCTTGGACCGAGCGCAGGGCCGCCATGAGTCGATCGCCGCCGTGCTCGACGCTCGCGCTCACGCGGTGCGTCGCCTCGTCGGTCTGCACCTCGCCGTGATCCATGCGGCGCATGACGTCCGCGACGACGGCCAGGTCGTCGCGCCGACGCACGTGGACTTCGACGACGTCGCCACCCACCCGCCGCTTCAGCTCTGCCGGCGTCCCGGCCGCGACCGAGCGCCCGCGATCCACGATCACGATGTGGCTCGCCAGGTTGTCGGCCTCGTCTAGGTACTGCGTGGTGAGCAGCACGTCGGTGCCGCCCTCGACGAGCTCGCGGATGGCGTCCCAGAGCTCGATCCGGCTGCGCGGGTCCAGGCCGGTGGTCGGCTCGTCGAGCAGGAGCAGTCTCGGCTCGCCGACCAGGCTCGCGCCGAGGTCGAGCTTTCGGCGCATGCCCCCCGAGTACGTCCGCGCGAGCCGGTCGGCGGCCTCGTCCAGCCCGAGCTGCTCCAGGACACGCTCGGAGCGGGCGCGAGCCGTCCTGCGGTCCAGCCCGGTCAGGCGCGCCACCATCTGCAGGTTCTCGCGGCCGGTCATGGCCGGCTCGACCGCGGCGAACTGCCCGGCGAGGGCGATCTCGCGGCGCACGGAGCCCGGGTCTCGGCGCACGTCGTGGCCGATCACCCGGAGCGAGCCCTCGTCGAGCCGCAGGAGCGTCGCCACCGCTCGGACGAACGTGGTCTTCCCGGCCCCGTTGGGCCCGAGGACCGCCACGACCTGGCCCGATTCGGCCACCAGGTCCAGCCCGTCGAGCGCGGCCGTCGTGCCGAACCGCTTGCGCAGGCCCAGGGCCTCGATGGTCGGCGTGCTCATTCGTCCTCCCTCACTCGAACGTCGTTCCGTCTATAGAACGACATTCTGCACGCGCGGGCGCGATGTGTCAAACGATGTTCGGTATCACGATGGAAGTTCGAGTATGGTACGGTGTTGAGGCGATGGAAAGCGGCAGGCCCGCTGCGTCCGAGGGCGACGACCCCGTCGCCGGGATCCCCGAGCTCCCCTGGCGCACGCCTGCGAAGGCCGCACAGCCGAGGGTCCCGCTCACCCGGGACACCGTGATCGACGCGGCCGTTCGGGTCCTCGACCGGGACGGGATGGACGGCCTGTCGATGCGCCGCGTGGGCGAGGAGCTCGGCACGGGCGCCGCGTCGCTCTACTGGCACGTCCGGAACAAGGAGCACCTGCTCCAGCTGGTGTTCGAGCGCGTGACCGACGAGATCGAGCTCCCCGACCCGGATCCGTCACGGTGGCAGGATCAGCTGAAGGATCTCGGGCGACAGATGCTCGAGGTGATGCGCCGCCACCGCGACGTGGCGCGGATCTCCCTCGGGAGGATCCCCGCGGGACCGACCCTGGCCCGCCTGACCGAGTGGCTGTTCGCGCTGCTCCAGCCCGTTGGGATCCCCGATCGGGCGATCGCGTACCTCGGCGACTTCATGGGCCTATACCTGGGGGCGTACGGATTCGAGGAGAGCCTGGGCGTGATCTCGCCGACCGGGGAGGAGATGGCGTCGGAGGAGATCGTCCGGATGCTCAAGGAGTACACGCGCTCGCTCCCCGAGGACCGGTTCCCGAGAACGCGCGCCGCCACCGACGTGATGTTCGGCGGCTCGCCGGCCGAGCGTTTCGAGTTCGGGCTCGACCTGGTCGTCCGGGGTCTCGAGACGTACGCGACCGGATCTTGATCCGCTAGCCCTTGCATCTGCAACCGGCCTCGAGCACGGTCCCGCGATGCTGTAGGACTTCCGGCCCTCATCCATTTCGGTATAGGGGGGCTATTCCGAAGACAACACCACGGATGGTTTCGGGAGGCTCTCCGTGGACGATTTCGTGAGCGGATATCGCCGGGGAGGCTGGGGGCAGAAGCCCCACCGGAGCTCGCGAGCCGGCTCGGGCGCAGGGGCCGTCGGACCGACCTACCGCGGGTCGGCGGGTCGCGTGACCGCAGTCATGTCAATGTCGCGCGACCCGACGACGGCCGCCCCCATAAGGGAAGCACCATCATAGCCGGCATCTTCCTCCCAGAGAGGAGGACCGTCATGAGACGGCCCGGAACGCGCTTGGCGATCGGCTTCGCGATCGCGCTCGTGGCCGCACTCGCTATGGGCCCGGCCGCCACGGCGAAGGGACCGCCCACCGGAGGCGAGAGTCCGAACAACCTGTCTGTTCCGACCATCATGATCGGCGACACGCTGGGTGCCACGTGTACGAGCCTGGACGACACCGCCCTGCCGACCGGCACCCCGTCGAGCGGCTACCCGATCGACCCGACGGCGTACTACTACGTCCAAGGCGTCCACAGCTGGCAGGCCGACTGCGCCACGGCGACCACCGGCGTCAAGGTCAGCGGCGCATGGGGCGACAACCTGTCCGGCGACGCGAAGCTGAAGGCCGGCAAGCCGATCCGCGTGGAGCTTGGGCTGTTCGAGTCCGGCGACCCGCTGGTCGTGATGAACGGGTTCGACGTCGACAAGCTCGAGCCCGACGCGCTGGACCGGGAGTCCGCGTACGGCACGCTGGCCACCGCGAACGCTGACGGCACGTTCCACGGCACGCCCACGGCGTTCAGCCCGGTTCGGGTGTACGTGGCAGGGGTGACGTTCAGCGTCAAGAACCTGAGCACCGGCACGTACGCGGTTCCGATCGGAACCCCGCCGACGGCCGAGATCAACGCTGTCGGTGCCGTCGTGTACGGGTACAACCTGCGGGTCAGCGTCGCCGGGACGTACCAGATCGTGTTCTGGATCCCGGCCAACGTCACGATCACGGGTACCGATGCGGGCACCTACGACGCCACGGCGGGCACGTTCACGCTCGACATCAACGTCGTCGCCGGTGGTGGTGGCGGCGGGAGGCCTAGGTAGAGGCAGCAGGTCACGGTCCCCGTCTCCCGCGGCGGGGACCGTGACGTCCGGGGCTCCGATCCGGGCCACCCGACCTCACCGGGGGGGCGCAAGGAGGGAGGAGCCGTGAAGAAGATCGTGTTGCTGTGCGGCAGTCTCGTCCTGATCGCGTCGGCGGCGGTCGCCGGCACGGCGCTGGGGGCGTCGGACTCGTACGAGGGACCGGCCACCCTCGCCACGTCCGGCTCGATCCGGGGGATCGTGCTCTGCGGCGAGATGGGCACCGCGGCTCTCCCGAGGGAATGGTCGACGGTCTGGGTGCAGGGCATGTCCTTCTCCGCTCGGACCGACGCGGAGGGACGGTTCCGGATCGACTACGTCCCACGCGGCTCCTACGTCCTCGGCGTGCAGACGGCGGGCATGAAGATCCGTGACGAGGTCGAGGTGACCGTTCGAGCGCTGAAGGTGACCGACGTCGGGACGATCGTCGTCTACGGCGGCTGCGGCGAGTGCGGCAGCGGAGGCAGCCACGACGACGGTGGCTGCTCGGACGGCGGCGACTGCTCGGACGGCGGCGGGGACGGCGGCTGCACCGATGGGACCTGCGGAGGGTAGGTCGTAGCGTCAACCCGCGTCCTCCCGCAGGATGACGACAGGCTGTCGAGCGCCCACTACCCTGGCGCCGTGGAGCACCTCGGCACGTGGGATCGGCTCCGTCGCGTCGACCACCGGATCTGGGACGCGCTCCTCGCGCTCGCCCTGCTGTCCGGCGGCATACTCGGGCTCGCCATCGAGCCGCCGCCGGACGCTCGGGGTCCGATCGCGGTCGGGGTCGCGCTCGTTCTCGCCCAGAACGTCCCGATCGCATGGCGCCGCCGCGCTCCCCTCGTCGTGGCCGCCGTGGTCGTCGTGAGCGACGCGCTCCTCACGTACCTCGGCTACGAGGCGACCAGCGGCATCAGCGTCGCGATCGCCCTCTACACGGCGGCCGCGTACAGGGAGCGCGAGCGCGTCGCGCCCGTCCTGCTCCTGCTCGCGGCCGTCGCCGTCCCGTTCGCCTTCGTCGTGAACGAGGGGAACTGGGTCGAGACGGTGCTCGGCGTCATCGTCATCGCCGGTGTTCCGATCACGTTCGGTCGCATCGTCTTCAACCGTCGGGGGCGGATCGTTCGGGACCGCGAGCTCGCCGCTCGCGAGGCGGTGATCGTGGAGCGCGCCCGGATCGCGCGCGAGCTGCACGACGTGGTCGCCCACCACATGAGCGTCATGGTCGTCCAGGCCGGCGCCGCTCGGGCCGTCGTCGACGCCGATCCCGAGGCCGCCGTCGATGCGCTGCGTCAGATCGAAGCCTCGGGCCGTGCAGGCCTCACCGAGATGCGACGCCTCTTGGAGATCCTGAAGTCGCAGGAGCGCGACCGCGATCGAGCACCGCAGCCTGGCCTCGCGCATCTGGACGAGCTCCTCGCCGGGATGCGGGCAACCGGACTGCCGGTGGAGGCCGTGATCGAGGGATCGCCGCAGCCGCTCCCACCGGGCGTCGACCTGTCCGCCTACCGGATCGTGCAGGAGGCGCTGACGAACACCCTGAAGCACGCCGGGGAGGCGCATGCGCGCGTGCTGTTGCGGTACGCGCCCGACGCCCTCGACATCGAGGTGGCCGACGACGGGAGCGGGGGCCCCGTCGGCGACGACGGCGGAGGGCAGGGGCTGATCGGGATGCGCGAGCGGGTGCAGCTGTTCGGGGGCACGCTCGAGTCCGGCCCGCGGCCCGGCGGTGGGTTCATCGTGCGGGCCCGTCTGCCGCTGCTCGAGGAGAGCCCCGCGTGAGCGACCCCGAGGCCCCGATCCGTGTCCTCGTGGCCGACGACCAGGCGCTGATGCGGACGGGGTTCCGCATGATCCTGGACGCGCAGGACGACATCGAGGTCGTCGGCGAGGCGATCGACGGCGCCGACGCGATCCGGCAGTTCGAGCGGCTCCGCCCCGACGTCGTCGTGATGGACGTGCGGATGCCGACGATGGACGGGATCGAGGCCACGCGCCGGCTCAGCGCGGCCGAGCCGCCGGCGCGCGTGCTGATCCTCACGACGTTCGACCTGGACGAGTACGTGTACGAGGCGCTCCGCGCCGGCGCCAGCGGCTTCCTTCTGAAGGACCGGCCGTCCGAGGAGCTCGTGGCGGCGGTGCGCGTGATCGCCGCGGGCGAAGCGCTGCTCGCGCCCTCGGTCACCCGGCGCCTGATCGAGGAGTTCGCGCGGCGGCCGGCGGCGCGCGCTGCACCCTCGGGCCTGGACGAGCTCACCGAGCGCGAGCGCGAGGTCCTCGTCCTGATGGCGCAGGGGCTCTCGAACGCCGAGATCGCGGGCTCGTTGTTCGTCGCCGAGACGACGGTGAAGACGCACGTCGGCCGGGTCCTCCAGAAGCTCCGGCTCCGCGACCGCGCGCAGGCCGTCGTCCTGGCGTACGAGTCCGGCCTGGTCCGCCCTGGTTCCTAGCGGTCCGCATGCGTTGCCACGTGTCGGTGCCGGCCCCTAGGGTGCAGGGATGCCATCGGCACCCATCGTGCTGGTGCCCGGCTTCTGGCTGGGCGCCTGGGCCTGGGACGAGGTCGCCGCCGAGCTCCTGGCCCAGGGCCACGACGACACCGCGCTCACGTTGCCCGGCCTCGAGTCGGCCGACGCCGATCGCTCGGCCGTCTCCCTGCAGGACCACGTCGACGCGATCTGCGACGCGATCCGTGCGGCGGAGGTCCCGGTTGTCCTCGCCGTCCACAGCGCCGCCGGCTTCGCCGGCTACGCTGCGAGCGACCGCGTTCCGGAGCGGATCGCGGCCATGGTGTACGTCGACTCGGCGCCCGGGATCGGCGCGAGCGACCCGGACTTCGACGGTGTCGAGATGCCGATGCCGTCGCTGGACGAGCTCCGGGCCAACGAGAACCTCGACGGGCTCACCCCGGAGCACCTCGAGACGTTCCGGCGCCGCGCCGTGCCGGAGCCGGGCCTCGTCGTGCGCCAGGCGGCCGAGCTGACCAACGACGCACGACTCGACGTGCCGACCACGGTGATCTGCACCGGCTTCCCGGCCGAGCAGATCAGGGCAGCGATCCCCGATGGCTACGCGTGGCTCGCCGGCCTGGCCGAGGTTCGCGACGTCGCCTACGTCGACCTGCCCACCAGCCACTGGCCGATGTGGTCCCGCCCCCGCGAGCTCGCCACGATCATCGGCGGGGTGGCCGCCTCGCACGCCACGTAGCCGACCGCGGGCATCGATCGCGGGTCCTCCCGCCGCACGACGCATCCTCCTGCGGGAGGATGCCCGGAACCCGACCGCCGGCCGACGTCGCCGCACGGCCCTCTCCCTAGCGTGAGTGCCGGAGACGGAAGGAGGCGGTGGGGATGCAGACACGGAAGACCGGAACAGCGCAGGATCGCCGAGCGCCACTCGGCTCCCCCGCGATCTCGGTTCGCGGCGTCACGAAGCGCTTCGGCGACGTCACGGCGGTCGAGGACCTGAGCTTCGAGGTCCGGCCTGGCGTCGTGACCGGGTTCCTCGGGCCGAACGGGGCCGGCAAGAGCACGACCCTGCGGATCCTGCTCGGGCTGGTGCGGCCGGACGAGGGCTCGGCGACGGTGCTCGGGCTGCCGTACGCCAGCCTGCCGGAGCCGACGCGCACGGTGGGCGCGGTGCTCGAGACCCAGAGCTTCAACCCGCTTCGGAGCGGCCGGAACCACCTGCGTGTGCTCACGGCCGCTTCGGGGATCCCGTCGGCGCGCGCCGACGAGGTGCTCGAGCTGGTCGGGCTGACCGCGGCCGAGGGACGGCGGGCCGGGAGGTACTCGCTCGGGATGCGGCAGCGGCTCGGTCTGGCCGCCGCGCTGCTCGGCGACCCGCAGGTGCTGATCCTGGACGAGCCGGCGAACGGGCTCGACCCCCAGGGCATCCGGTGGCTCCGCGACTTCCTCCGCGACTTCGCCGCGCAGGGGAACGCCGTGCTGGTCTCTAGCCACCTGCTGTCCGAGATGGACCAGCTCGCCGACGAGGTCGTCGTCATCAGCCGCGGCCGTCTGGTGAAGCAGGCGCCGGTGAACGAGCTGACGAGCGGCTCGCGGACGCTCGAGGACGCCTTCTTCGAGCTGACCGAGGGATTCACGGAGGAGGGAGCACGATGAAGGACCAGATCACATCGGAGATCCGCAAGCTGACGACCACGAGGAGCGCGTACTGGCTCCTCGCGGGGCTGGCCCTCGTCGTCGCCTTCACCTCGGCGAGCGTGGTTGGCGCCGATCAGATGACCACGAACCTCGACGCGCCGCTCGAGCGCCAGCCGTTCCTGGTCTTCCCGCTGACGGTCACGACGGTGTTCACGATGATCCTCGGGATCCGCTCGTTCACCGACGAGTTCCGCTACGGCTCCATCGTGCCGACGTTCCTGGCCAGCCCGGACCGCCGGCGGGTCCTCGGCGCGAAGCTCGTCGCCGTCGCGGCGGCCTCGGTCGTGTACGCCGTCGCGGCCTTCGGTACCGCGATCGCCGTCGGGTCCGTCGGCCTCGCGATCCAGGGCGGCGATCTGACCTGGTCGACGGGGGCGCTCGGCACGATGGGCGGGTACCTCGTGGTCGCGAGCGTGCTGTGGGCCGGCATCGGGCTCGGCGTCGGCCTCGCGGTGCGGCACCAGCTCGCGGCGATCGTCGGCATGTTCGTGTGGAGCCTGGTCGTGGAGAGCGCGCTGGGCGCCCTCGTCCCGGGCGTTGCCAGGTTCCTGCCGGATGCGGCGGGCTCGGCGATCGTCGGCGTCGACGCGGCGAACCTGCTCGCGCCTGGCGTCGCGGTCGCGGTGCTCGCGGGGTGGACCGCTTTGGCCACCGTGGTCGGCGGCCGGCTGATGCAGCGACGCGACGTCGCCTGACCTGACGAGGAGAACGGCGCCGCCGGGGCTCGCCTCGGCGGCGCCGTCGTTTCCGCGCGATGGCCCCAACTAGACTGACGCCGTGGGCGAGTACCGGATGCTCGAGCGCGCCCCCACGGTCGAGGAGTACCAGCGCCTGCGCCGCGCGGTCGGGTGGAACGAGATGACCGGCGAGGGGATCGCCGAGGGCCTACCGAACGCCCTGTGGTCCGCGGTCCTCGAACTCGACGGCGAGGTCGTCGGGTGCGCGCGGGTCGTCGGCGACGGCGGTCTGTACTTCTACCTTCAGGACGTGATCGTCGTCCCCGAGCACCAGGGCCGCGGCCAGGGCGCGCGCCTGATGGACGCGCTGATGGGATACCTGGAGCGCTCGGCCAGGCCCGGGGCGTTCGTCGGACTGATGGCCGCCGTCGGGGCGGAGGGCTTCTACGAGCGGTACGGGTTCCGGCGCCGAGCCGAGGCCCAGCCCGGCATGTTCCGCGTCTGGCCCTGAGCGCGAGACCCGAGAACGGGTCAGGCGCGGGAGCCCCTCGAGCCCCCGCGCCAGCACCCGAGCGCGTCTCCCCCAGGAGCGGATCGCGGCTACTGGATCAGCTGCGCCGCGAACCGGTAACGCATGTTGTCGTCCTTCGGCAGCGCGGCGCACGAGTACCGCCATTTCTCGTCCGTCCAACAGGCGGTCCGGCGCCGGATGCTGGCGTTCGTCAGCACCAGGTCCACCTCGGCGACCTTGCCCTTGCCGAACTTCACGACGATGCTCGCCTCGCCGGCCTTGGTCAGGCTGAGCGGCTTGAACTGGACCTTCCCGCTCTTGAAGAGCACGACCACGGACGCCTCCGGCCCGGTCTTGTACGCGGGGCCGTTCATCGCGACGAGCAGCTTCGCATCGTCCTGGACGCCGCGACCCGGGACGAACCAGACGTAGCGGTTCGTGAGGTGGTCCAGGACCGCCGAGCCGCTCGCCACGCTCCTGTTCCTCGTGATCTTGAAGGCGTCTGTCGGCGGCGCGTACGGGTAGTCGGCGCCCTCTTCGTACAGAGCGTCTGGGACGTCGTTCCACATCCCGAAGTCGGCGAACGCCCACCGGAACTCTGCGCCCTCGTCCACGATCTCCTTCTCGATGGCCTTCAGGCTGTAGTCGTCGCGGCCGCCGGGCGCGGCATCCGCGTTCCGCCAGATCCGCCGGATGATCCGCGTATCCTCGGAGGACTCCACGAGGAACCGGTGGAAGATCCAGTCCCCGTAGACGTTGAACTTGTTGTTCGCGTCCAGCGGGATATGGGGCTGGCCGATCGGCGACTTCGGCAGGTACTGGAGGTTGTCGTCGATGTCGTCGTAGACCTCGTCCTCGATCCACGTCGCCGAGGACTCCATGAACCACCGGTCCTCGGCCGCGTCATACGCGAACTGCACGGCGTGGAAGAACTCGTGCGCCATCGTGACCTGGAGTGCCTGCGTGCCCGAGACGCCCGGGAACTGCCCCGGGGCGAAGTCGTCGTCGACGACGCAGTACGCGGAGAAGTCCCAGTACGGGTACACGCTCCCGGGCAGCGCATTCGGGTCGTCGGTCGTGCAGTAGCCGTAGAGCCCGTCCGCGCCGACATCTGCGATGTAGACATCGATCAGCGAGCTCCCGCCGTCGTTCGTCGACGTGTCGTCGGACTTCGGTGCACGGTACCCGTAATTCGTCACCTCGGCCGCCCAGACCTCGTCCAACGTTTCCAGCGCCGTGTCGACGTAGTCGGGGATGCCGTTCGCCGGCGACGAGTCGGTGAGGTCCGGTGCGTCCTCGGTCGTGTTCACGTAGTGGACGCAGCCGTTCGAGGAGCAGACGGGCGTCTGCTCAGCGGTCGTGTAGCCATCCCCCTGTGGGTCGGTCGCGCCGTCCGTGGGGCGCGCGAGGATCGCGCGGGCCTGGCGCAGCTGTGAGGCCGACAGCTCGTCGAGGCGCAGGACGAGGTCGCGGAGGATCAGGGTGGCCTCGCGCGGGTCGGCGCGCCGAACGTCCCCGTACCGTGAGCGAACCGTCCCGAGGTCGAACAGCGCGCGTGCGCGCTCGAGCGCGTACGTGGCCGGATCCATGCGTCCCCGCTCGAGAGCCCAGGTCAGCGCGTCGCGCTCCGCGGGCGTGAACGCGGGGAGGGGCTTGGCGCCGCGCGCGGAGACGTCGGCCTGGCCGGTGCGCGGGGCGCGCTGCCAGGGTCCGTCGGCGGCCGTCGCGGGCGCCGCGAGCACCAGAACGAGTGCGGCGGCGGTGGCGAGGATCGGCCAGCGGGTACGTGGACGCTTCACGGGCGGCTCCATTCCGTCGAGGGCGCCCCATGCTACAACCGCGAGGTTCTCTGGAGTGGAACCCGCGCCTGACGGCGCTACGCGAGTTCGCGGGCCGAACGATACGCCTCCTCGACGATCCGCATCACGATCCGGCCGTCCTCGCCGTTCGGGCGGGGCGCCCACCCCTGAGCGATCCCGTCCAGGAACGCGTCCATCTGCGCCGAGTACATCGGCTGGGTGCAGTGCTCGTAGTCCTCGCTCGGCGGGACCGGGTCCCAGATCCGGGCGTAACCGCCCGTCCCCAAGACCTCGGTGTCGGCCTCGAGGCCGGGCAGGTACGGCCACCACCATCCCGCCTGTACCTCCGAGGTGACGCCATTCGACCACGAGATCAGCAGGTGGGCATCGTCGTCGACGTCGTAGTCGCCGTACCGGGTCGCAACGGTCGCGACCACGCGCATCGGCCCGGGGTCGCCCAGGAGGAACCGTGCCGTGTCGATCGCGTGCACACCCATGTCGACGAGCGCCCCACCCCCTGCGAGCGCCGGGTCCGTGAACCAGCCGCTCGGCCCCCATCCCGCGTGGACGCCGTAGCCTCGTGTCGAGACCACGGTGCCGAGCTCGCCGGCATCGATCCGCTCCCGCATAGCGATCACCTCCTCCCGGAAGCGCCAGCAGTGTGCGACCATGAGGAACGCGCCCGAGGTGTTGGCCGCATCGAGCATCGCGTCGCACTCCGACACGCTCATGGCCATCGGCTTCTCTACGAGGACGTGCTTGCCGTGGCGGAGCAGCTCGATCGCTTGGGGGGCGTGCAGGGCGTTCGGTGTGGCCACCACCGCCGCGTCGATCTCGGGGTCACGCGCGAGCGCCTGCCAGTCCGTGGTGACCCTCGGGATACCGAAGGTCTCGGCCAGCTTCGACGCGCTCTCCTCTCGATGGTTCGCGACCGCGACGAGCTGCGCGTCCGGGCGCTCGAACACCGCGCGAGAGTGAAGCTGCTGCATCCAGCCCGAGCCGAACAGCGCCACCCTCATCACGTGGACCTCGGTGTGATCAAGCGCTCATCCCTTCACGCCGGTGAGGGTCACGCCTTCCACGAACACCCGCTGCGCGAGGAAGAACAGGACGATGACCGGGGCCATGAACATCAGCGAAGCGGCCATCGTGAGGTTCCACTCCACGTGGTGCATCGTTCGGAACTCCGAGAGCGCGAGGCCGAGCGTCCACAGTCGGTTGTTCCCGATCAGGTACAGCAGCGGTCCGAAGAAGTCGTTCCAGTTGTAGAGGAAGTTGAACAGCGCCACGGCCGCGATCGCCGGCTTGGCGAGCGGCACGATGACGCGGGTCATGATCTGCCACTCGGTCGCGCCGTCCACCCGCGCCGCGTCCGAGAGCTCCTCGGGCACGGTGAGGAAGAACTGCCGAAGCAGGAAGATCGAGAACGCGTCACCGAAGAACGCCGGCACGATGAGCGGCAGCAGCGTGTTGATCCAGTCCAACCGAACGAAGATCACGTAGAGCGGCACGATCGTGACCTGGAACGGCAGCATCAGCGTCGCGAGCACGAGGATGAAGGTCGCCTGACGCCCCCGCCAGTTCATCCTGGACAACGCGTAGGCGACCGGGACCGACGACAGGACGACACCCACGGTCGAGAGCGTGGCGATCAGCGTCGTGTTGAGGGTGTACCGCCAAAGCTCGATCCTTTGGAACACATCGAGGAAGTTGGACCAGACGAACGGCTCCGGCCAGATCCTGCGCGTGAGAGACTGCTGATCGGTCATGAGCGCGGTCGTGACGACGAAGACCATCGGCAAGAGGAACATGACCGAGGCCACGATGAGCATCGAGTGCGTGGCGAGCGACGAAAGGAACCGGCGCCGGCGCTCGGCGGGCGGCAGGGGGCGGGGTGCCACCCCCCGTGTCCCGCTCGGGACCGGACGGGTGACCACGCCGGTCGGTGCGCTCACCGGAAGCCACCCCCCGCGTAGTGCACCCAGCGCCTCGAGGTCCTCACGAGGATCAGCGTGCAGACCATGGTCACGAGGAACATCATCCATGCCAGGGCGGAGGCGTAGCCCATCCGGAAGTTCCCCCACCCCTGCTGCCACAGGTAGACCGAGTAGAACATCAGTGACTCGTTCGGGGCCCCGACCGAAGCCGCCGCCTGCGTGGTGGTGCTCCCCGAGACAGTGATGCTGGCGACGTACGCCTGCGTGAAGAACTGGAACCCGTAGATCACGCCCGTGACGAGCGAGAAGAAGATCACCGGGCTGATCGTGGGGAGCGTGACGTGCCGGAACTTCTGCCAGCCGGTCGCTCCCTCGATGTCAGCCGCCTCATACAGCTGCCGGGGTACGTCCAGCAAGCCCGCGAGGAAGATGATCATCGTTCCGCCGATCCCCCACAGCGTGAGGATCAGCATCGCGGGCTTCGACCACTGCGCGCTGAAGAACCACAGTGGCGGGTCCTCCCAACCGAGCCCATTCAGCACCACGTTGATCGGACCGGTCGCCGGATTGAAGATGAAGACGAACGCCAGCGCGACGGCGACGGGCGGTGCGAGCGAGGGCATGAAGAAGATGGTGCGGTAGATCTTCATGCCCTTCCTCGGCTTCGTGAGCATCCACGCCGTCAGGATCGACAGCCCGATCTGCAGCGGGACGCCGAAGACGATGATCCACAGCGTGTTCCGGACGGCTACCCAGAAGTTCGGGTCCTTCGTGAACATGTAGACGTAGTTCTGGATGCCGTACCACTCCGGGGTCGACAGCAGGTCGTAGCGCGTGAAGCTGAAGTACAGCGTCGCGAGCATCGGGTAGAGGATGAAAGCGAGGAACCCGACGATCCACGGCGACATGAAAGCGAGGACCGTGAGCCCCCTGCGGAGGTTCCGCCGCCGGCGTCGTCGCGGACGAACGACCCCGGCGGCGGTCCCCTCGAGCTGCGCCGTCGCCGCTACCTCGGCCCCCTAGATCTGGGTCTCGGCGAGGAGGTTGTTCACCTCGTCGGCGGCCTGCTGCAGCGCCGCCTCCGGGTCGTCGATCTTGCCGACCTGCCAATCCTCGAGCACGGAGCCGATCGCCGTCTGGTCCCCGTCGCCGATCGCGGTCGTCGGCTTGTAGTGCGAATCGGGGTTCGCGAACATATCCAGGAACGTCTGGAACTGCGGCGTCACGTCCAGGTCGGGGGAATCGAGAGCCGCGAACGTCGTTGGCACGTTACGGACGATGTTCGCCATGTAGACCAGCGTGTCCGTGTCGGTCGCCATCCACGACACGAGCTGCCAAGCCTCGGCCGGGTGGGGCGATCCACGCGGGATGCCGATGATCGTGCCGCCGACCTGCCCGCGCCCGTACTCGGCCACCAGGTCGTCCGGCATCGGGAACGGGGCCGTCATGTAGTTGAGGTCCGGTGCGCCGTCGGCGATGAACGCCGTGCGCCACTCACCGTCCAGGTTCATCGCAACACGGCCCGTCTGGAAGTCGTTCTCCTCGTTCCACTCGTTGCCCTGGCCGGCGATGAATCGCTGGAGCTCGTCCTGCCCGTAGAAGTCGATGAGCTCCTTCTGCCAGTTCATCAGGTCGACCCAGCACGGGTCGGTGAAGGCCGACTCGGTGCCGTCCTCGTTGTACCAGGGGCAGTCGAACGGGATGCTGAGGGTCACGCCGTTCGTCTCGTAGTAGCCCTGCCAGGGCACGAACCCCGCGCGCTCGATCGACCCGTCGTCGTTGAAGACCGTCAGCTCCTTCGCGTACTCGACGAGCTCCGAGGTCGTCGTCGGGGGGCCGTCGAGCCCGGCCTCCTCGAACATGTCGACGTTGTAGTAGAGACCGTACGCGTCCGTGAGGAACGGGAACGCGCACCGGCTCCCCGCGTAGCTCGTGTACTGGGCGATCGAGTCGGGGAACTGGGTCACATCGAAACCGGATTGCTCGATGAACGGGTTGAGGTTCTGCCAGGCGCCCGACTCGCAGAACTTGCCCACGTTGTCCAGGCCGAACGACAGCACCACGTCGGGCGGCGTCCCGCTGTTGATCGCCTGGATGATCTTCTGGTCCCCGACGCCGCCGACGCTGTCGACCGTGATCCACGGATACTCCGCGGTGAAGTCGTCGAAGATGGCGTTGAACTGCTTGAGCTCGCGGCCGGTCCACGCACCCCAGATCTCGATCGTGACTGGATCCGGAGACTCCTCCGGGTTCGCGGTTGGCGGCGGCGATCCCTCTTCGTCACCGCCCGCCGTGCACGCGTTTGCGAGCAGCGCGAGTACCGCCAGTACCGTCATCATCCGCTTCACGACGCACCTCCTCCCTCCATCAGCCAGCCCTCGCGCGCGCCGCCGATCCGCGCTCGAAGAGCAGGTCCTGTGCCGCCTCCCGGGCCATCGCGATGGCCCCCAGCACCGTCGCCTCGTCGCCGAGCGGCGAGGCCTCGACCCGTGGCGAGAACGGGGAGAGTGCCCGTAGCTCACGCTCGACAGGCTCGAGGAGTAGGTCGCCGTTCCGGCCGATGCCGCCGCCGAGCACCACGAGCTCGGGGTCCACCACCGGCACGACCGCAGCGATCGCGAGCGCGATGCCCTCCGCCACCGCCGACACGACCCGTTCCGCCGTCTCGTCGCCCCGGCGGGCGGCGGCGAACACCCGCTTCGACGTGAGCGGCGGCTTCAGCCCCAGCCGCCGCGCCGTCGCGACGACGCCCGCCGCGCCGATCGCCGACTCGAGCGCCCCACGGCGCCGGTTCCGCGGATCGTGGGGGTCGGCCGCCGCGAGCGGCAGGTAGCCGATCTCGCCGGCCGCCCCGATCGAGCCTCTGAACAGATGGCCGCCGAGGACGAGCCCCATGCCGACGCCGGTCCCAACGTGGAGGTACACGAAGTTCGCCACGCCCTTGCCGAGGCCCTTCCACCCCTCCCCGATCGTCGCGAGGTTCACGTCGTTCTCGAACCCGAGGTTGGTACCGAGCTCTCGTCGCAGCGCCTCGACGAGCCCCTGCCGCCCCCAGCCGGGCAGGTTGTGGGCCAGAGCGACCTGGCCACGCGAGGGCTCGAACACGCCGGGGCTGCCCACCACGGCGAACGTCACCTGTCGCCACCGGATACCGGGCTCCGCGGCGAGCCCGTGCGCGACATCGCCGACCTGACGGATGAGCGTGGCTGCGCTCCGCGCACGTGCCGGCTCGTCGCGACGCGCGACGATGTCGCCCGCGATGTCCGCGATCGCCGCCCGCACGTAGCTCCGGCCGACGTCGATGCCCACGATCCAGCCCGCCCGCGGGTTCAACTCGTAGAGGATCGCGGTCGGGCCCTTCCCGCCCGACGTTCGCCCCGCCTCGCGAACCAGGCGGGCGCGCTCGAGCGTCTGGAGCGCCTGCGACACCGTGGGCTTCGACAGGCCGCTCTCTCGCGCGAGCTGCGCCCGGGACACCGGACCGAGCTGTCGGATCAGCTCTAGGAGGGTGCGCTCGTTGATCGCACGGAGGAGGCTCGGCGTGCCAGCCGTGGGGATCTGCTCGGCGCCCGTACCCTTGCCCCCGATCTCGAGTCCGTTCGCGTAGGAAACTTTCCTAACTATTCCGGCCGATGCTACGCTCCCGGGCGACGCCGGGTCAAGACAGACGGGCGCGCATGTCGGTTCGCAGGAAGGAGCATCCACGATGGCCGAGCTCGCGATCCGGGGCGGCACACCGATCCGACCGCAGGGGTTCCCAGCGTGGCCGGTCTGGGACGAGGCCGAGGTGCGCGCGGTAGCCGAGGTCGTACGCAGCGGCAGCTGGGGCGGCTTCCCCGAGCCCGGCCCGAGAGCGGCCGAGTTCGAGGCCGCCTTCGCCGAGTACCAGGGTGCGAGACACGGCATCCTCATGATGAACGGCACCGTCACGATGGAGGTCGCGCTCAAGGCACTCGGCATCGGGTGGGGCGACGAGGTGATCGTGCCAGCGCTCACGTTCGTCGCGACCGCCTACGCCCCGATGGCCGCCGGCGCTCTCCCGATCATCGTCGACGTCGAGCCCAGGACGTGGACGATCGACCTCGACCAGGTCGAGGCGGCGATCACGTCCAGGACGCGGGCCATCATGCCGGTGCACCTCGGGCAGCAGATGGCGGATATGGATCGGCTGACGGAGATCGCGACCAGGCACGGTCTCGCCGTGGTGGAGGACTGCGCCCACGGGCACGGGCAGATGTGGGCCGGCCGCGGCGCCGGGTGCATCGGCGACTTCGGCTCGTTCAGCCACCAATCCTCGAAGATCCTGACCTCGGGCGAGGGCGGGACCCTGCTGACGAGCGAGGACAACCTGGCGCGACGAGCGCATTCGATCATCGACTGTGGCCGGCCGAAAGACGTTGAGGAGAAGGGGTACACGTTCGGCGCGAACTACCGCCTGGGCGAGCTTCAAGCGGCGCTCCTCGTGACCCAGATGGGGCGCTTCGAGGCTCAGCGTGCAGAGCGCGAACAGGCCGCGATCGTGTTCGAGGAGCTCGCACCGCAGGTCCCGGGTGTGACGATCAAGCCGCGCGATGCACGCATCACGCGTTGGAGCTTCTACAACTACATCTTCGCGATCGATCCCGAGGCGTTCGCCGGCGCGGCTAACCTCGTCGTCGCCGCCGCCCTCGAGGCCGAGGGCATCCCCGCCGAGGTCCAGTACCCGCCGATGAGCCGGTACGACCTGTTCCAGCCCTCGCTCTCGCGCCTGCCGGTCGCCGTCGAGTTCGCCGACCGCCTGGACCCCGCCACGATGTCCTTCCCGGTCGCCGAGGCCGCGGGCGAGCGCGAATCGATCTACCTCATGGAGAACACGTTCCGCGCCGGACGCGAGGGCATCGAGCACGTCGTCGAGGCCCTCGCGAAGGTCCAGGCGCACGCCGGCGAGCTTGCCGGGCTCGCGACCGGCTGACCCAGGCGGCCGGTCACCGGATGGGAAACTGGATCTCAGTCAGGTAGTCGGCGGGATCCGGCGTCTCCTGCGGGGCGTTCAGGTAGATCTCGCGGGGCGGGCCGGCGACCTCATGGCCGTGCTCCTGGATCCACCCGGCGACGGTGTGGTAGGCGGGACCGAGCTCGTCGTACGGCCC
>DASTPT010000020.1:0-8627 GCA_035762085.1 Actinomycetota bacterium
GAGCGTCGTGGCCCCGTAGGAGGGGAGGGTGCTCAGCGACACGCTGACGAGGGCGAATGCTGTAGCGACGAGCCAGGTCCGCCGGAACGCGCGGCGTCCTCGCCAGACCTCATGATGAACCGCCGAGCGCATGCCATCGACCTCCCTGTGCTTCCAGAGCCCTCCCAGATCGATCTCCATCGTGGTTCCGCGGCCTGGGCAGTGAGAGGGCTGAAGGTCCCGTCCAAGGGCGGGCATGCGTCATGCCGGGCGAGGTCCCGTCCGTGATGCACCGTGTGCGGACCTCGACGAGGATGACTCCAGCCACGTCACGTGTGGCGTCACGGGACGTCGAGACGTCCGTCGGGCCGTACGGCCCTGGTAGGGTATACCTGAGGGCACCGATTCGCGGTTCGCTTCGAGCAGTTCCCTCCCCGGTGTCGCACCGGGCGCCGACGAGCAGCACCGTGAGGCTCAGAAGGCGGCGAAAGGAGGGATTGCAGATGACGACAGGAACCGTGAAGTGGTTCAGCGCCGAGAAGGGCTTCGGCTTCATCACTCCGGAAGACGGTAGCGCCGATGTGTTCGTGCACTTCAGCGCGATCGCCGGCGACGGCTACCGGAACCTCGACGAAGGCGCCAAGGTCGAGTATGAGGTGACGTCGGGCCCGAAGGGCCCGCAAGCCGCGAGCGTGAAGCTCGCCCAGTAACACCAAGACGGTGCGCAAGGGAGACGCGGAAGGCGTCTCCCTTCGCGTCGGTCACGCGGTCGACGGCGAACCTCTTCCGACACACCCAAGCCGGCCACCGCCAGAGATCCCGACCGCCGACCAGCCCAGACTGTGTGCGTGAACGATCGATGACCATCCCATCCCTCATCCTGTTCGACATCGACGGGACGCTCATCACGAGCGGAGGTGCGGGGGCCCGCAGCTGGCGCTACGCGTTCGAGCAGCTGCACGGGATACCCGCCGACATCGGCTCGCACTCCGAGGCGGGGGAGACCGACCCGGTGGTGGCGAGGAAGACCTTCGAGGGGGCGATCGGACGCGAGCCGACCGACCGGGAACTTGCCTCCATCTTCGCCGCGTACCTCCGTCGGCTGTCCCACGAGGTCGCGACGTCGGAGGGCTACCGGGTCCTCGAGGGAGCGGTCGAAGCGCTGACCAGGCTGTCCGATGCCGGCGTCATGCTCGGCATCGTGTCCGGCGCGATGGAGGGCGCGGCGCGCGTGAAGCTCGGTCGCGCCGACCTCAACCGCTTCTTCCTGTTCGGTGGGTACGGCACCGACTCGCCCGATCGCACGAGGCTCACGACGGCCGCGATCGACCGCGCCTCGATGTTGCACGGTCACCCGGTCGACCCGGTGCGGGTCTTCGTCGTCGGCGACACGCCGCTCGACGTGGCGGCGGCGAAGGCGGCTGGCGCGGTCGCCGTGGCGGTCGCGAGCGGCAAGTACTCCGTCGGCGCGCTCAGGGCCGTCGGAGCCGATCACGTTCTGACCTCCCTCGTGGGCTCGTTCCCCGACGTGGGGGCTCCTGATGCGGCTGGACGATCTCGCGACGGCACCTCGACCGGAAGTCGGGGGTCCGCGACGCCGCGGAACCGAGTAGAATAGAGATGCCCACCAATGGTGGAGCCGCCCAAGACGGGCCGTACGCGGAGGATCGATCCGCGACCTGCCTTTTCCGGTTCCCGGAGATCGAGGAGGCAGGCATGGCCCAGTGGCCAAGGACCGTTCGAGGGAACCTGCTCACGCTCCTGTTCATCGGCGTGTCGCTGTGGTTCCTGGTACAGATCTCGCTCGCGCTGTCGGGTGTCGGGGTATGGGTACTCGTGGCCCTCTTGGCCGTCGTCGCAGCGGCGACGCTGGCCGTGTACTGGTGGCGTCGACGGGCTGAGACGGCGCTCGCGATCGCCACGATCGACGCGCCATCGTTCGGGGACGTGCTCCGTCGCCGGAACGCAGCAGAGGCTTCGCAGCTCTAGGCCCCGGGTCCTCGCCCGGACGTGAGGGCCGCGTGTCTGCCCTCACGGTGTCTCCAACGTGAGGGGTGGTACGTTGGGCTCACGGGCCTCGTCCCTTCGGAAGGGGGAGCCATGGCGAACAAGGACAAGGGCGGCTCCAAGAGCTCCAAGACGGCGGCGACCAAGTCGCTGAAGGAGAAGCGCCAGGCGAAGAAGGAGAAGGCCGCGCGGGCCACCTCCTCGCGGATCTCCGACAGCAGGTAGACCTTGGTGCCCATCCGGTCGACGTGATCGCGAGCGGAGACGGAACCTTGGATCCCATGGAGGCCAACCTCGTCCCCGTCGTCGTCGAGCAGACCAGCCGGGGCGAGCGCTCGTTCGACATCTACTCGCGCCTCCTGAACGAGCGCATCATCTTTCTCGGCTCGCCGATCGACGATACCGTCGGCAACCTCATCATGGCGCAGCTCCTGCACCTCGAGTCCGAGGACCCCGACAAGGACGTCAACCTGTACATCAACTCCCCGGGCGGCGATGTCACGGCGCTGTTCGCGATCTACGACACGATGCAGTACGTGCGACCCGACGTCGCGACGATCGTGATGGGCCAGGCGGCGTCGGCCGCCGCGGTGCTCCTGCTCGCCGGGACGAAGGGCAAGCGCTTCGCGCTACCGCACTCGAGGATCCTGCTGCACCAACCTCACGGAGGAGCGGAGGGCCAGGCGGTCGACATCGAGATCCAGGCGAAGGAGATGACGCGGAACCGGAAGCTCCTGGAGCGGTTGATCGCCCAGCACACGGGCCAGCCTCTGGAGACCGTGGCTCGCGACACGGATCGCGACTTCATCCTCACCGCCGAGGCTGCGGTGGAGTACGGGGTCGTCGACGAGATCATCACGAATCGGACGGACGTCCCCGAGCTCGCGGCCGCGCTGAGCCAGCGGCCGTAGCGATCACCTCGCCGGCGGAGAGGAGGGGTCGGTCGTGGAGTGGGTTCGGGAAGGACAGGTCTCGCTCCCGAGGGCCCCCGGCGAGCCGGACGCGATCCGGGCATGGAGCCCGTGGGTGCTCGAAGAGCCGGACGGCACGCTCCGGATGTGGTACACGGGCGACGACGGGACGACCTCGAGGATCCTGGCGGCCGTACGTCCACCGGGCGCGGACTGGGAACGGCTCGGGCTCGCGATCGACGCCGGGTTCGCCGGCGACACCGACTCCTACGGGGCCGAGTCCCCGTGCGTCGTGAAGACCCCCGGCGGCTACCTGATGGTCTACGGCGGCTTCGACGGAGACGTCGGTCGCCTCCACATGGCCACGTCGAGCGACGCGATCCGCTGGGAGGCTCAGGGCACCTTCATCCAGCGGGGCTCCGAGGACGACAGCGGGGCGAACCACCCGCGCCTGTGGATCGACGCGGAACGATGGTGGCTGTACTTCACGGGGTACTCGCGTTCGGGCGGGACGGACCGATCCACGATCCTGGCGGCCGTGTCCGACACGGGAGCTTCCTGGGACCGCGTCGGGCCGGTCCTCGAACCGCTGGCGGGCGAGGCGGGCGTGTCGCACCCCTGCGTGCTCGAGGTCTCGAGGAAGCGCTACCTCTTCTACGCGAGCGAGGTCGCGGGGTCGTTCCAGATCGCGCTCGGCACCTCCTCCGACGGGATCGAGTGGGATCGGCGGGGGACGGTCCTCGCACCGGGCGGCAGAGGCCCCGACGGTGCCAGCGCCCACACCCCATGCGCGATCCGACGCAACGACGGGTCGGTCGCGATGTGGTACTCGGGTCTCCCCGCCGGCGACGACGCACTCGGCTACCGGATCTGCGCCGCCAGGTTCCCGGGCCCCTGGTCCGCCTGAGTCCCCCGCATGGTCGTCGCGCTCGAACCGTTCCTCATGTAAGAGGATGCGCGTCATGCAGACGTCGGCATCGAGGGAAGTCTCTCTGGGAAGACCGCGGTGGCGGTCCTGAGACGGCTCGCCGAGAACCTGCTCGCCATCGGAGCCTATCCGGGGGAGCCGGAGACTCAGCGCGCGCGACGTCGGATCATGGTCGCCGCCATGTCGCTTGCCTCCCTGCTCACCATCCCGACGGTGTTGGCCGACTTCGATGCGGGGTACGTCTGGGTGGGTCTCGGGAACACCGGAGTCATCGCCGTCACGGTCGTCGCGCTCGTCGCTCTGCATCGGAGACCAGGCTGGTTCCCGGTGATCATCAACGTGTTCCTCCTCGCTCCCTTCCTGCATCAACTCGTCGAGACGGCCCTCTTCGGCGGACTGCTCGAGTCCGGCCTCGTCGTGATGTTCGGTTGGATCATCGTCCTCGCCGCCCTGATCGCTCTCGGCAGTCGGGTGGCGTCATGGTGGTTCGCAGCGTTCGCCGCTTCGGTGGTCTATGCGGTCGTGGTCCCGAGGTGGATCGATCCCATCTACCCGCCCCAGTCGGCCGCCGATGCCGCGTTCAACCTCATCGCGACCGCGTTGGTGACCTACGCAGTCACGCTCTACTTCATGCGACAACGCGACAGGTTCCAGAAGCGATCGGACGATCTCCTTCACAACATCCTTCCCGACGAGATCGCCACCAGACTGAAGAAGGACACCGCGATGATCGCTGACTCGTTCGAGTCGGCATCGGTGCTCTTCGCCGACGTCGTCGACTTCACGCCGATGTCGGCGGAGATGTCCCCGAGCGAGCTGGTCGCCCTGCTCGATAGCGTCTTCACGACCTTCGACGGCTTCGTGGAGGAGCTCGGACTGGAGAAGATCAAGACGGTCGGCGACGAGTACATGGTCGCATCCGGCGTGCCTCGGGTACGTCCCGACCACGCCGAGGCGATGGCCGAACTGGCGCTTCGGATCCGCGACCACGTTGCGGTCAACGACTTCGAGGGTCGCAGGATCAGGCTGCGGATGGGGGTCAACTCGGGTCCGGTCGTCGCCGGGATCATCGGTAGACACAAGTTCTCGTACGACCTGTGGGGTGATGTCGTGAACACGGCAAGCCGGATGGAGTCCGGGGGGATACCCGGGCACATCCAGGTGAGCGCGCCCACCTACGAACTGATCAAGGACCGCTTCGTCTGCGATCCGAGAGGCCCCATCGCCGTCAAGGGCAAGGGAGAGATGGACGCCTACATCCTCGTCTCGAGACGCGTGGGCGCCTGAGCGGGGCCGTCCCGCGGCCCCTCGGGAGATCGGCGTCGTCTCGTCGGTCCGCTCGATTTGACTCCGAGGCAACGAGAGGCCACCGTTGAACGGCCAGGCGGACCGTGCGTCCGTGTCCGGTGGACGCGACCGCGTTCCCGGTCGCGCCCCGATCTCAGGAAAGGAGATCGGCATGAAGAACCGATCGGTCCTGGCGATCCTCTCGGTCGTGGCGCTCGTCGCGTTGGCCCCGGGGCTGTCGGGCGCGAAGACGGTTGCCACAGGGAGCCCACGCGCCGAGCGACGCTTCGAGACGTCGCTGAAGGGCTTCGTACCGGCGGTCGCGGCCACATCACGTGTGACGCGGTACTTCGTGGTCATGAAGGCCCCGTCGGTGGCGGACCGGGTCCGCGCCGGTACGCTCGGCGGGGTGTCCGAGCGCGCCGCCCGCGCCTCGGCGTTCGACTCGCAGCGGGGGGCCATCGCGGAGGCGCGGTCGCTCGGGGCGCGCATCGTGTTCCGGTACGGCACCCTGGTCAACGCGTTCTCGGCGACGCTCTCGCCGCGCGCGGCGGCGCAGCTCGCCGCGAGATCCGACGTCGCCTCGGTCCAGCCCGTATCGATCGTGACCCTCGACAACTCGACGAGCGTCCCGTTCATCGGGGCCACGGAGGTGTGGGACAAGCTCGGGAAGCGAGGGCAGGGGATGACGCTCGCCCTCGTCGACACCGGCATCGACTACACGCATGCCACGTTCGGCGGCTCCGGTGACCCGGCCGACTACGCGGGCAACGACCCCAACGTCGTCGAGCCCGGGACGTTCCCGACGGCGAAGGTGGTCGGCGGATTCGACTTCGTCGGCGACAACTACGACGTCCTGGACGAGGACACCTCGAACGACATCCCTCGCTCGGACTTCGACCCGCTCGACCGTGACGGACACGGCACCCACACCGGCGGCACCTGCTGTGGCTCCGGCGTCCCCGGCTCGGTCGGTCCCGGCGTCGCGCCGGAGACCGAGATCCTCGCCTACAAGGTGTGGGACGCGGGCAACTCCACCGACGACGTGCTCGTGGCCGCGTACGAGCGGGCCGTGGACCCGAACCAGGACGGTGACACGAGGGACCGCGCCGACGTCCTGTCGTTCTCCGGCGGCGTTGCCTACGGAACCCTGAACTCCGTCGAGGCGGTTGCGGCACAACGAGTCGTGGACGTCGGGACGGTGTTCGTCGCCTCGGCGGGCAACGAGGGCAACCAGCCCGTCGGAGCCTCGGCCTACATCACCGGGACGCCTGGTACCGCCCGCGGGGTGATCTCGGTGGCCGCGTCGATCGACCAGTTCGTCGCGCAGACGCTGTCGGTCGACACGCCTCCGACCGAACTGCCGGATGGCGGCATCATCGTCCACCAGGACTGGTCGGCCGAGCTCACCTCGGACATCACCGACCTGGTGATCGACGCCCGCGAGTTCGACGTCCCGGCCGATCCCGAGAACCCGGCTCCGGGCGACGCGATGTTCTGCGACACGGTGCCGGGCGCCGATTTCGCCGGCAACATCGCGCTCGTGTTCAAGGGCTCGACCGGCGCGGGCGACTGCGACGGCAGCGCGAAGGTGTTCTTCGCCCAGCAGGCCGGCGCGAGCGGCGTGATCCTGTGGAACGGGTTCGGCGGGTTCCCGTTCGGTCTTTCTCCCGGCGACCACGCCGAGGAGATCACGATCCCGGCGGTGATGCTGAGCGAGGCCGACGCCGAGACGCTCGGGGACACGATCAGCCCCGACGCCGCGAACAGCACCTTCAACACGGTCGACACGACCGTGACGATCCACGCCGACCCGTCGCCGATCCCGGGGTTCGAGGACTCGATGACGGACTTCACCTCGGAGGGTCCCGCCCGCGTGTCGAACGACCTCAAGCCCGACATCTCGGCGCCAGGGTTCGGCATCACGTCGGCGGCGGTCGGTACGGGCGACGGCGCCGCGGTGCTCTCCGGCACCTCGATGGCCGCGCCCCACGTGTCCGGGGCCGCCGTGCTGCTGCGCCAGATCCACCCGAAGTGGAGTCCCGCGCAGATCAAGGCCGTCCTGATGAACCAGGCCACGCGCAAGATGAGCAACAACGACCTGTCGAAGCCGGCCCCTGCAACCGTCATCGGAGCGGGCCGCGTGGAGGTGTTCGGGTCGGCGGTCGCGCGATCGGTGGCGTCGCCGGGCAGCCTCTCCTACGGGCTGCGGCATGCCACTGGCGTCACGTCGCAGGTCCGCATGTTCAGGGTCAAGAACTTCGACAAGGTCGCGCACACGTACAAGGTGTCGGCCCAGGATCGGTACTTCGACTTCGACCCGGACATGACCACCCTGGCGCTCTCGCTCGACGGCACGTCCTTCTCGTCGACGAAGTCGTTCAACCTGGCGCCCGGGAAGTCCAGGAAGGTCTGGCTCCGGGTCGAGATCGACCCGAGCTTCATCTCCGAGCCCGAGCAGGAGTACGGGTGGTACTACTTCCACCCCAACCTGGACGGCACCGTGGTGGTCAAGCAGAACGCCCCACGGAAGGACGTGCTTCGCGTGGCGTGGCACGTGGCGCCGCTCGCGGCCTCGGACGACTCGCTGTCCGAGTCCTCGCTCGATCTCACCGGAGGCCCGGCGACGTTGACCGTGGATCCGGGCGCGGCGGCCGGCGTGTCGTTCGCCGATCTCTATCTCCTCGGGACGACGGATCCGGTCGGCAGCACCGGTGAGGAGGACATCGTGGCCGTGGGAGCCCGGTCGTTCACCGGCGACACCATCGACGGGGTCGCCGAGGGGCTGCCGACCGGTCAGGACGCGCTCGTCGGCCTCAGCTGGCTCGAGTTCCTGACGAACGACGACGAGCCGACCGAGCCGGTCGAGTTCGTCGTCCAGGGAGCCGGGGTTCGCAACACGACCGAGACGCTCGAGATCGACATCAGGGTCGACGTCGGCGCCGACGGCGTGTTCGCCGACGAGGACCTGCAGGCCGACGTCCTGATCGTGAAGCCCCCGGGGCCGGGCGGGTTCGTCGTCGTGTACGACCTGTCGGTGGCGGATCCGTTCGAGAACCCGGTCGCCGTCTACTTCGCCGACTACTCCGTGTACAACACGAACGTCACGGGGCTCGCGGTGGACGCCGGGACCATCGGGCTCTCCGACGCGACGCCGACGCTCGCGTACCACGTCACGTCGTGCACCGGGCGGTTCTCCGGAGACGTTCCGGGGGAGTTCTGCGACACGGCGGGCGAGCTCGACGAGGGGACCGGTACCTACTCGCTGCTACTGAACGCCATCGATCCGTCCCTGCAGATCGATCCGCTGGTCTGCGGCGGGTTCTTCGACGGCGGCGCGTGCGATGCGCTCGAGCCGATCACCGTGTCGACCGGCTCGGCCGGCCCCGAGGACGACCCGTCCATCCTCGCGGTGTTCCCGAACAACGCGCCGTCGCGGACGCCCACGGTCGTCACGACGGACACGTAGCCGAACGCGAGACCGGAGACGAGGGGCGCGTCACAGGGCGCGCCCC
>DASTPT010000021.1:0-4322 GCA_035762085.1 Actinomycetota bacterium
GGATTCAGTAACGGCGGCGACGCTGATGCCCGCTTCCTCGCAGTCATCAGTCCGGGTCTGCTGGGCTCGGCTACTTCCGGGATGTCGCCGACGTGCTTGCCGGCGATGGCCCGCCGGACATCGAAATGATCGGCGAGGTCATGCGCCGTCACGGTCTGACTCCCGCGCCGCCGGCCTGACCGGCTAGACCGGTCTCCTGTAGGCCGGTCGCCCGGAGAGGTGGGACGGCGAGGAAGCCACACCCGAGCCCAGCAGACCCGGACTGATGACTGCGAGGAAGCGGGCGTCAGCCTCGCCGCCGTTACCGAATCCGTGGATCACGCGCCGGGGTAGGAAGAGTGCCTCCCCAGGGTTCAGGTCGGTGCGCCCGCCGCCAACGGTGAACGCAGTGACGCCGTCCAGCCCGAAGACGGTGTCATCGAAGTCGTCGTGGCTGTGCGGCGCGGGCATGCGTGCATTCGCGGGAACGTCGCACTCGAAGACGCTCACACTGCCCCCGGACTCGTCCGCGTCGACATGAAAACGGACGGTGAGTGGCCCCGACCTGGATCGCCTCGGCAACGGTCTTCGGCATGGATGACTCCCTGGGAAATGTCCCCGGCGTGGGCGAGTGTTCGGGAATGTCACCTGAAGGTGTCAGCGGTTAGACTCGCACTGTGGCGTTTCCGGCCTAGTTGATCCCACCTTCCACGTCCTTCGGGCGCACACTGTCGGCCCGCGCCGGGGGTGCTGACACGCCCCGGCCGTCGGTGACGTGCAGTGGCGGCTGATGACGAGATCAACTAGGAGGAAACGTGATCACTGAAGCACGCCTTGAACGTGTCGCATCGGGGCTGGCACCCGTCACGCCGGGGTGGTTCATCGTCAACACCGCTGACGCCGCCTGGGTCAACAACGAGTGCTATGGCGGCGTCTGCATCTTCGAGTCCGACGAGTTCGTGCTGCGGGGCCGACCCGACCTAACCGAGTACGTCAAGCCGAACGCCGGGTTCACGATCCGCGTCGTGCCGCCGGGACAACCAGCAGCTCTCTACCACGCAGAGTCGGTCCAAGAGGACTTCCTCATCTTGTTGGGCGAGTGCGTGCTCATCATCGAAGACCAGGAACGACACCTACGGGCATGGGACTTCGTGCACTGCCCCCCGATGACCGCGCACACATTCGTCGCGACGGAAACAGGGCCATGCGTGATCCTCGCCACGGGAAACCGGCGCGACGACCTCGAGCGGGTGTCCCGCCGATCCGAGCTTGCGCTCCGCTACGACGCGGGACCTGATGTCGATACGACCGATCCCGAGCGGCGAGGGCGATGGGAGGTTCAGCGTCCGAAACACTGGGACGAGCTCCCGTGGGCTGAACGGCCGTAGCTCTCGCGGGTGCGCTGCGGCATTCCGGCGGAGTGCCGCAGCGCACCGAGTGAAGGACGGGCCGAGACCGCCGCCTGCGCCGTCGAAGGTCGCTGGGTGGACCGCGTCGTGGGCCTCGAGGGCGTGCGGGTGGACTATGCGATGATGCACGGCAACGGACGACTCGAGCTGGTGAAGTTCCACTCGCCGTCGCACCAGGGCGACAACCGGCACGCGCCGGCGGGCACGCCGGGTATCCGCCACATCGCATTCGCCGTCGAGGACATCGATGCCGTCGTCGCCGGCCTGCGAGCCCGCGGCGCCGAACTCGTCGGCGAGCTGGAGCGCTACGAGGACAGCTACCGGCTCTGCTACGTCCGCGGCCCGGAGGGAATCATCATCGAGCTGGCGGAGCAGATCGGCTAACGGGTCGAGTCCGTTGCCGACTCTCAGAGGTTCGTCGCGTGGGAGCGAGTCACCCGCGGGTCGGACCCGGCGGGCTCTCACATGTCTGACTGACCCCGACCAGAGAGTGCACGGTCCCGCAGCCCGGTCCTTCCGCGGAACACCGTCGTCGCGCGGCCGGCGCCACCCGAGACCCCGCAGCGTTGGGTCGGACGATATGGCTGCAGCCTGCGCCAGTGTTCGGCAGGGTCCCTTGAGGCCGGGGGCGGCCTAGCGAGTCCGTCGAGAGCCGACCATCGTGCTCACAACGAGCACGAAGAGGAGGATCGCGGTCGGCGCGAACACGGCCCGTTCCGGCGAGCTCTGCGTGGCCAGGTTGAGGACAACCGCGAGGGCGGAATAGAGCGTCGCGAACCAGGCGAGAGCGGTCACGAGTCTCCCCGGAGCGTTCTTGAGCGGACCCTCGCGCACTCGCGCCAGGATGGCAGCGGCCATGACAAGCAGGATCACGCAGGAGACTGCGGCGAACACTCGTCCAGATGTGTCGAGGGCGCCTTCTGTCTCGCCTCCTTGCGTGTACGCACCCCACGGTGCACCGAAGACGAGTGCGACCTGAAACGCTGCGATGCCCACCATCAACGCTGCAGCAGCGCGTGCCGCGAAAACGGGGAGCATGAGGTCCGACTGTAACCGGCTTCCAGCGCACGCTGCGCTCGCTGCCTGAAGGACGACCCGGCGAGAGTCCGGCAGCATGCGCGAGCGTGCGGGAATGTCGCTCGAGCCTCATGCAGTGTCGCCCCAGTCGCTACTGCCACGTCCGCGACGGGCGGCGAGCCGATGGATCTATCCGGGGGGAGTTTGCGGGATAGCGCCCAGCTGCTGCATCATCGCCAGTGCGTCGAAGACGCCCCAGTGCTCGCGGGCAAGGCCATCGTCGCCGAACCGGGTGATGTCGATCAACTGGACGTCGACGCTCTTGCCGGTGGCGGCCATGCCCAGGAACTCCCCCTGGTGCGTTCCGGTCGCACGAACGCGCGCGACCGCCTTGTCACCGCTCACGAGGACGTCCTGCGCATCCATGCGCAGATCGGGAAACGCGGCCCTGTACATGTGGAAGAGCTGCTTGACCCCTTCTTTGCTCGGCTCGAGTCCCGGCAGTTCCTCGTGCTCGACGAAGTCCTCCGCGAGGAGCTCGCCAAACCCATCGATGTCTCCGGCGTTGATCAGGTCGTACAAGCGCTTCATCGTGGCCGCATGATCCATCAA
Organism: Actinomycetota bacterium; assembly: GCA_035762085.1. Classification (GTDB taxonomy): domain Bacteria; phylum Actinomycetota; class UBA4738; order UBA4738; family HRBIN12; genus HRBIN12. The sequence continues at coordinate 3,018 of DASTPT010000021.1, forward strand.
ATCCTCCGTTCACGGTGACGGCGTGTGCGGGAATGTCCTCTGGGCGACGCCGACCTCCGGCGCTGCCGAGCGGGCGCACGTCGGTCAGGCCTCAACGAGGATCACGAGCGTCTCCGGGAGGACTCCGTCGTGCGCCATCGCCTCGGCAGCAGCCTCCGTCTCCATCGCAGCGATGACGGCGTCCATATCCGGGACGTCCATCAGCAAGCCGACTCTCGTGGGGTTCTGTGGATCGACGAACGTCCGGATGTTCGTGACGCCGAGAGGGCCGAAGAACTCCTCACGCTTGGGCGAGGCGAGCCAGTGGTCCTTGTCCTTCACGTCGTGGTAGCCAATAACGGTGGGCATTGCGCCTCCTTCGGGTCAGCTCGATGCGCGTCTGAGCACCGGACACAGAGAAACCTATGCCCTCGCGACTCGACGTGCCCAACGAACGGGAGGACGGTCGCCTGCGCCAGTGTCAGGAATGACGCCTGACAGTCACCCGGGACCTCGTCGTCTAGAAACGCACCCTTGCCGACGTCCCGCTCCAGCGGGATACTCGCGCGGGTCGTGCTCGTCAGAGTCGAGGGAGCGGTCATGCGCAGGGCGGTGGTGCTGGTCCTGGTGGGTGTGCTTTTCCTGGGGGCGTGCGGCGGTGACGAGGACGACGCGGCGGACACGAGCGCGGCCTCGACCACCGCGCCACGCGGCGAGCCGGTCGTGATCCGGACGAGGATGGTCATCGCCGCGGCACCCGGCGCGGAGCCGATCGCCACCGGCGAGGTCCTCGAGGGGTCCACCCTCGGGGGTTCGCCGTTCTGCGCCGGCGGGATCATCCTCGATTCCCACGGGAGCCCCGATCCCACGGTGGAGCCGTACGGCCTGATAGATCGGACGATCACCTGCCCGGACGGCGCCGTGAGGGTGGGCTTCACGCCGGAGCAGTCGCAGGGCCTGACCCAGACGGGCTCGTGGAGGATCGTCGGCGGCACCGGTGCATTCGAGGGGCTAGGCGGGAGCGGGGAGATGAAGGTCGTGAACGACCCCGACGACGACTCGCTAGGTCGCGAGACGTTAACCGGGACCGTCCAGCGCCATGCGCCGTAGCAGTGCTGTGGGCCAGCGTTCGGGAATGACGCCTGAGGGCCTCTCCCGTCGCGAAAGTTCAACCCGCTAGCCGATCTGCTCGGCCAGCCCGATGAGGATCCCCTCAGGGCCTCGGACGTAACAGAGCCGATACTCATCCTCGTACTGCGCCAGTTCACCAACCAACTCGGCTCCGTGCGGGCGGAGCCGGGCGAGCGTATCGTCGATGTCCTCCAC
>DASTPT010000022.1:0-3586 GCA_035762085.1 Actinomycetota bacterium
ACGGGGGCGAGGAGTGGCGCAAGGCGTGGCTCCTGCGCCTGGAGGGCGCGTTCCGAGCCTGACGTATCGGCGCCGAGCGGCGATGATGTGGCCCATGCCCCGCGTCCTCGCCGTCACGATGGCCCTGCTCGCGCTCGTCGCCGCCTCGTGCAGCGACCAGCCGACCGCCCGAGGCGACGGGCTCCCGGCCGCGGCCGCCGACGAGCCCGAGACCCAGGCGTACCTGGTGCTGTGCTCGGCCCGCGACGCGGCCTCGGCGGGTGACGCCGCGGCGGCGGAGGCCACCTTCGAGGACGAGGTCCACGAGACGCTCCACCACCTGGCCGAGGAGGTCGAGGGCGTAGACCGTGCGGCCGCGGCGGGCCTGCTCCGCGCGAAGTCCGACGTCGAGGCGGACTTCGCCGAGGAAGCGCCGGACCCGGGGGCCGTCGCCGAGCACGTCGATGCGCTCCTGGCCGCGATGGCGGACGCCCTCGAGGTCGTCGGAACCGTGGCCCCGGCGTGCCCGGAGGAGCGGGGATGAGGGTGCGCCGCGGGCACGTGGTCGCGCTGCTGCTCGCGCTCGCGCTGCTGGGCGCTGCGTGCGCCTCGGACGAGGGCGAGCCCGCGAGCCCGAGCGCGTCGGCCCCGCCCCGCGCGCAGATCGTCGCGATCGTCGCCAGCGTGGACCTGTGGGCGGGCGACCCCCAGCGCGTGTCCGTCGGGCTGGTCACGAACGAGAACGAGCTGGTGAGCTACGGGTCGGTGGACTTCGCATTCTCGTACATCGGGACCGCCGAGGAGCCCGCCGAGCCGCAGCCGGGGCCCGCCGCGACCGCGACGTTCGTCCCCACGTACGGGACCGAGGGGAAGGGCGGCGACACGCCCGCGATCACGCTCCCATCGGAGGCGCGCGGGGTCTACGAGGCGACGGACGTGACGTTCGACCGCGCCGGCTTCTGGCAGGTCACCGTGACGGCCGACGTCGAGAGCGTCGGCCCGCAGACGGCGCTCGCGACCCTCCCGGTCGCCGAGGAGCCCTCCCTGCCCGCCCCTGGCGACCCTGCCCCGCCGACCGAGAACCTCACGCTGGGCTCGAAGGGTGCCCCGGCCGCCGCGATCGACTCCCGCGCGGGCACCGACGGCGAGGTGCCGGATCCCGAGCTCCACCGCTCGACGATCGCCACAGCGCTCGAGCGGGGCCGGCCCGCGCTCGTCGTGTTCGCGACGCCCGTCTACTGCGTGAGCCAGTTCTGCGGTCCGGTGACCGACATGGTGCAGGACCTCGCCGGCCGTTACGACGACCGAGCGACGTTCATCCACGTCGAGATCTGGGAGGACTACGAGGAGCAGGCGCTGAACGAGGCCGCCACGGACTGGCTCCAGATGCCGTCCGGCGAGCTGACGGAGCCGTGGCTGTACCTGATCGACGCCGACGGCGTCATCGTCGACCGCTGGAGCTCGCTGTGGAGCGAGGACGAGGTCGCGGCCGCGCTCGAGGCGCTCCCCTCGCGCCGATGAGCCTCCCGGCGTAGGACACGGCGGTCGCGACGCAGGCAGCCCGTAGGATGTGCGCCATGGATCTCCCCGGGGATCAGCGGATCCCCCCGCCGCCCGCACCCGCCGTCGAGTACTGCTACCGGCACCCGACGGTCTCGACGCGCGTGCACTGCACGCGGTGCGGCCGCCCGATCTGCCCCGAGTGCATGATCCCCGCCCCCGTCGGGCACCAGTGCCCAGAGTGCGTCCAGCAGGCGCGCAGCGAGTTCCGCCAGGGCCCCGGCCGGCGCGTCGCGGTGCGGAGCGTGACCGCCACGAAGGTCCTCCTCGTGGCGATCGTCGGCGTGTTCGTGCTCGAGATGGTGGTGGGCGGCGTGGGCGGGCTCAGCGGGGGCGGACGGAGCGAGGAGCTGCTCGCCCTGGGGGCACTCCAGCCGTTCCTCGTCGCCGACGGAGACTTCTGGCGGCTGTTCACGGCGATGTTCCTGCACCACGACCTGTTCCACATCCTGTTCAACGCCTGGGCGCTGTGGATCTTCGGGACGATGGTCGAGCGGGACTTCGGGACGGCGCGGTTCGTGCTGATCTACGTGCTCACCGGGTTCCTGGCCTCCACGACCTCGTACGCGTTCGGCCCGGTGGGCACCATCGGGATGGGTGCCTCGGGCGCGATCTTCGGGGTGTTCGGCGCGTTCGTGGCCTACAACTACCGGCGACGGCACCTCGCGCTCGCCTCGGCGAACCTGCGGTGGGCGTCGACGCTGCTCCTGATCAACCTGGTCTTCGCGTTCGCGGTCCCCGGGATCGACTGGCGCGCGCATCTCGGCGGGTTCGTGGCCGGTCTCGCCGCGGGGTGGGTCGCCGAGGGATGGGGGACCCGTCAGCAGCGAGCGCTCGTCACGACGCTCGGGTTCGTCGCGCTCGCTGGAGTGGGCGTCGCCGTCGTGATGTGGCGCACGGTGCAGCTGCAGTCGCTCCCGGAGTTCGATCGAGCCGTCGAGTTCTTCCGCCTGCTCGCGGGCTGACGTCCGAGCTCACCGCTCGGTCCGACCGACGGCGTACACACCGCCGCCGCGGGTGCCGACCCAGATCGTGCCGTGCAGGACCGAGGGCGTGGACTCGATGCAGCTCCCGAGGCTGAGAGCCCAGAGCTCCCGCGGCTCGCGGCGCGGGTTGCCCCAGATGTCGTACGCGTGGAGCGTGCCCGCGCAGTCGCCCTGGAGCAGGACGTCGTCGACCGGCACCGGCGACGACCAGGTCGGTCCGGCCAGGTGCTTCCGCCAGCGCTCCTCGCCCGTCGTCCGGTCGATCCCGATCAGGTCGCCGTAGTTCGTGGCGATGTAGAGCATGTCCCCGTAGATCGCCGGCGTGGCCCACGCCCCGCCGAGCCCGTCCCCGCCCCGCTCCTCGATCGGGAACGACCACACGAGCGGATCCCTCGGCCTCGACGGATCGAGCTTCATCAGCTGCCCGACCTCGGCCGCGCGGGCGTTGAAGCGCTGGAGCTCGCTCGCGACGTACAGGAAGCCCTCCTCGTCGATCACGATGGACGCGTCCGTGTCGTCGCCGGTCCAGAACCGGAAGACGCGGTCCGCGCGCTCGCTCCGCCCGCGCAGTATCCGCGAGACGTCCCAGCCCTGGACCAGCCCTCCCGAGTTCGCAAAGTACGCGACACCGTCGGAGAACGCGACCGAGTTCTCGATCGACACGTCACCGTCCGGCAGCGCAGCCATCAGCTGCTGATCGAACCCCGGCGCGGTGAACACGATCCGCGGGGCGACGGTCACGCGGCCGCTCCGATCGTAGTCGCGGTTCAGCCGGATCACGTAGAACCACGAGTTCTCGCCGCCGACGAGCAGATGATCCTCGATCACGAGCGGCGCCCCGTCCCAGTCACTGTTCCAGACGGGGTTCGGCACGCTGGTCTGCGAGTTCACCTGCCACAGCACCTCGGGTTCGGGGCGGTCGAGCGCGATCACCCGCAGGTAGTTGTCGCGCGAGCCCGCGTAGTACAGGGGGAACCCGTCGGGATCGCTCGTCGCCGAGCCCTTCGCCAGGTCGCCGGTCTGCAGGCTCGAGCGCACCGGCTCGCCGGTCTCGCCGTCCA
>DASTPT010000023.1:0-14974 GCA_035762085.1 Actinomycetota bacterium
CGCGCACGCGTTCCTGTTCTGCGGTCCCCGGGGCACCGGGAAGACCTCGACGGCCCGGATCCTCGCGAAGATGGTCAACTGCGACCAGGGCCCGACGGCCGAGCCGTGCGGCGCGTGCGAGCAGTGCCTGGCGATCCGCGAAGGCCAGCACCTCGACGTCGTCGAGATCGACGCCGCCAGCCACGGCGGCGTGGACGACGCACGGGACCTGCGCGAGAAGGCGCCGACCGCCCCGGTCCAGGGCCGCGAGAAGGTCTACATCATCGACGAGGCGCAGCGCCTGTCGCGCGAGGCGTTCGACGCCCTGCTCAAGGTCTTCGAGGAGCCGCCGCCGGGCGTGCGGTTCGTGCTCGCGACCACCGAGCCGCACAAGATGCCGGCGACGATCATCGGCCGGTGCCAGCGCTTCGACTTCCGCCGCGGCTCGATGGAGCTGGTCGCCGACCACCTGCTCAAGGTCGCGAGCGACGAGGACATCGAGCTCACGCGCGGGGCCGCGCAGGCCATGGCCCGCCAGTCCGAAGGCTCGTTCCGCGACGCGCTGTCGCTGCTCGACCAGGTCTCCGTGCTCGGCGCGGGGAAGGTGGACGAGGGGACCGTCGCCTCGCTGATCGGCGCCGGACGCTCCGACGTCCTGTTCGCGCTCGCCGACGCCGTGAGCGTGGGGGACGCGCGCGGCGTGTTCGAGGTCGTGAACGGGATCGTCCAGGAGGGCCAGGATCTCCGCCACGTCACGAACGAGGCCCTCACGCACTTCCGGAACCTGCTGCTCGTGAAGACCGCGCCGGGGCAGCACGACCTGATCGACGCGACCGAGAGCGAGATCGAGCGGCTCTCGGCCCAGGCCGCCAAGCTCTCCGAGGCCGAGCTAGCCCGGATCATCTCGCTGCTGCTCGACGCCCAGGCCGACATGCGCTGGACGACGTCGCCCCGGCTCTCGCTCGAGCTCGCGCTGGTGCGGGCCACGATGCCGGAGACGGACTCGAATCCCGCCGCGCTCATCTCGCGGCTGGAGCGGCTCGAAAGGATCTCGGGGATCGAGGTCTCGGGCGGGGGGGCCGTGGCTCCAGGGCTGTATTCGCGACCGGAGGCACGGACCGCGGAGCCCGCGACGGCGCCGACGCCGCCCGACGGGGGCTCAGGCACCCCTTCCGCCACGGCCCCACCGCCGGAACCGTCCGCCGGACCCACCGAGAAGCCCAAGCCCCGACGCCCCGCGAAGGCTGAACCCCGGGCCACCGCGGGCGACGCCGGAGCCGCTGCTCCCTCCACCGAGCCGGCCGTCGACACGCCCACACAGCCGGTGGTGGGGGCGGGGACGTCGGCGGTGGATGTGGGGATGATCAGGGGGAACTGGCAGGGGTTGATCTCGGAGTTGCGGTCGCAGGGGAAGGCCGTGTTGCCGAGCTTCTTGGAGATCGCCACGCCCGCGTCGTTCGATGGGGAGACGTTGGAGCTGGTCTTCCCGCCGGATCGGAGGTTCGGGGTCGCGAAGGTGGAGGAGCGGGAGGGGGAGCTGCGGGACGCCCTCGTGGCGCTGTTCGGGGTGTCGCCGAAGATCCGGTGCCTGGTGCGGGAGCCGGTGGCCGGGGTGGTCGAGATCCCGGAGGAGGATCCCCCGCTGTCCGAGGAGGAGGCGCTCGCGCGGCTGACGGCCGAGCTGGGGGCCACCCCGGCGGAGCGGGACGAGGTCTAGGTGTACGAGGGGCCGATCCAGGACCTGATCGACGAGCTCTCGCGGCTGCCGGGGGTCGGTCCGAAGTCGGCTCAGCGGCTCGCGTTCCACCTGGTGAAGGCGCAGCCCGAGGAGGCTCGGCGCCTCGCCGAGGCCATCGTCCACGCGAAGGAGCGGATCAGCTTCTGCGCGGAGTGCGGCAACGTGGCCGAGGGCGACCGCTGCCGCATCTGCCGTGACGAGGGGCGCGACCGCACCACCCTGTGCGTGGTCGAGGAGCCGAAGGACGCCTCCACGATCGAGAAGGCCGGCGTGATCAAGGGGCGGTACCACATCCTCGGTGGGGCGATCAGCCCGCTCGACGGGATCGGTCCCGAGGACCTCCGCGTCCAGGAGCTGCTCGACCGCGTCGAGCGCGACGGCGTGACCGAGGTCATCATCGCGACGAACCCGAACCTCGAGGGCAACGCGACCGCGATGTACGTCGCCGCGCTCCTGAAGCCGATCGGCGTGCGGGTGACGCGCCTGGCGAGCGGACTGCCGGTCGGCGGCGATCTCGAGTACGCCGACGAGGTCACGCTCTCGCAGGCGCTCGAGGGTCGCCGCGAGATGTGATCAGGCGGCCGCGCGCCGCCGACGCCGCAGCAGCACCACCGCGAACCACACGGCCGCCGCGATCACCAGGATCGGGATCAGGTAGCCCAGCCCGATGACCACGCCGGCGATCACGCCGATGAACCCGGCGATCGCGCGGTCCCACGCCGTCGGCAGGCTGGGGTTCTCGACCTCGGCCTCCTGCGGCTCCACGCCCTCCTCGCGGAGCTCCGCGCGGATCGTCGCGAACGACGTGCGGTCCTTCAGCAGCTTGATCTGGCCCTTGATGTTCTCGACCCGCAGCTGCGTGTCGTCGAGCGCGTTCTGCACGCGGATCGTCTGCTCGATGGTGGTCGCCTGCTCCATCAGGCCGAACAGCACGTCCAGCCGGGACTCGGCGATCTTCAGGCGGCCCTGCAGGTCGACGTACTCGGCCGTGACGTCCTGACCTTCGACCTTCTCGAGCAGCACGTCGCCGAGCGCCCGCAGGCCCGCGAGCGCCGAGGAGAAGTTCCTCGAGGGCACGCGCATCGTGAGCGTCCCCGAGCGCTCGCGCCCGGTCGAGGTCTGCACGAAGCCGCCGTTCACCTCAGCGACGTTCTGCGCCTGCGCGAACTTCTCGTCGAACGCGTTCCGACCGATCACGACGGTCATCTGCGCCGTCCGGATGATCCGCGAGGGATCCTGCACGGGGATCGACCCCTCGATCGCCGGTGCCTCGGCCTCGACCCCCGCATCGCCGACGAGCGCCTCTTCGTGCCTGATCGACAAGCGCTGGTTCGCCGAGTCCGTGTACCCCGCCACGCCGGGTACGGAGGCCGGCGAGGGCACGGGCATGTCGTCCGCCGCCTGATCGGCGATGTCCCGCTGTCGCAGCCCCCCGCCCGTCGCGCCCGTTTCTCCGGAAGCCGGCCGCTCGGCCCCGATCCGAGCCACGTCGCCGCCCTTCAGGAACCAGCCGAGCGTGCCGGCGGCGACGAGCACGAGCACTGACGCCAGGGCGACGGCCACCCGCCGCGAGGGGAGCCACCGGGTGCCGCCGCGCACCCGGTGCGGCCGAGCCCGGCCGGTGCGGAACGCCGCGTCCATGAGGTCCTCGCGGACCTGGCTCACGTATCCGATCGTCGCGTCCATGTGGTGCCTACCCTTCGATCTGCGCCTCGACCGCGGGCGAGCTCGCGAGCTCGCGCCCCAGCCGCTTCAACCCTCGGCTCACCCTCGCGCGGGCGGTCTCCTCGGTGACCTGGAGGGTCTCGCTCACCTCTCGGTAGCTGAGCCCGTCGATCACGCGGAGGGTGAGCGCCTCGCGCTGCTCCTCGGACAGGAGCGAGAACGCCTGCCCGATCGCGCGCCCGACCTGCTCGAAGTCGATCAGCTCCTCGATCCGGTCGTAGTCCTCGGGCGAGACCCGCCGCTCGGGCATCCCGAGCTTCCGCCGCGCCCGCGCGTCGACCGCCCCGGAACGGAAGTACCGGCTCAGCTTGTGCCGCCCGATCCCGTACAGCCATCCCGTCGCGCCCAGGCCCCGGTCCTTGAACCGCGTCCGGGACGCGAACGCCTCCGCGAAGGTCTCCGCCATCAGCTCCGCCGCCGCCTCCGCGTCGAACGTCCGCCTGGCGAAGAACCGCAGGAGGCTCTCGGCGTGGCGCTCGTACACCGCGCCGAAGGCCTCGGGCTCGTCCCTCGACAGGACGATGAGCTCGACGTCGTCCATGTCCGCGTACACGCACGCTCCGGATCCGGTCTCCACGTGGACTATGCCGCTTCCGGCCCCATCCGTGACAGGGGCCATCGGTTGGTACGCTCCGCCCCGCATGACGATGGACCCGCTCGAGGAGTTCCCGCGCCAGCTCGCCCGGACCCGGGGGTTCACGCTCGGCGTGCCGCGCTCGTTCACGGTGGCGCCCGACGGCTCGCGAGTGCTGTTCCTCCGCTCGAGGGCCGGGGACGACCCGGTCTCGTGCCTGTGGGTGCTCGACCCCGTGAGCGGCGAGGAGCGATGCGTGTTCGATCCGCGCACGGAGGGCTTCGGCGACGACGAGGCGCTGCCCGAGGCCGAGCGCGCCCGCCGCGAGCGCGTGCGCGAGCGCTCGAGCGGCGTGACCGCGTACGCGACCGACCGCGAGGTCCGCACGGCCGTCTTCACGGTCTCCGGGAAGCCGTTCATCGCCGACGTGGTCGAGGGCGCGGTGGACGACCTCACCGTCCCTGGGCCGGTCGACGACCCTCGCCTGGACCCGAACGGCCGGCGCGTCGCCTACGTGGCGGACGGCGCCCTGCACGTCCGGGACCTCCGCGGCGGGAACCGCGTCCTGGCGGCCGACGACGACCCGGACACGTTCTGGGGTCTGCCGGAGTTCGTCGCGGCCGAGGAGATGCGCCGTCTCCGCGGCCACTGGTGGTCGCCGGACGGTGCGCGTCTCGCGGCCACACGGGTGGATCAGCGGCGGGTCCTCACGTGGCACATCGCAGACCCCACGGACCCCGCGGCGGCTCCGCGAGCGCTCCGCTACCCGCAGGCGGGCACCGAGGACGCCGACGTCACGCTGTTCGTGTTCGACGTGGTCACCGGCTCGCGCGTCGAGGTCCGCTGGGATCGCGCCACGTTCCCCTACCTCGCCCGCGTGCTGTGGGACGAGGGCGGGCCACTGACGCTGCTCGTGCAGACCCGCGACCAGCGCCGGGTCCAGCTCCTGGAGGCCGACGCGATGGGCGCCACCGAGGCGATCGCGGACCTCGAGGACCCGGAGTGGTTCGACCTGTTCGAGGACGTGCCGCTGCGTCTGGACGACGGCCGGCCGGTCATGATCGTCGCCGACCGCGAGGCCGACACGTACCGGCTCACGGTCGGTGGGCCGGCGGTGACGCCGCCGGGCCTCCAGGTTCGCGCCGTGCTGTCCGGCGGCGAGGACGTCCTGTTCCAGGCGTCCGAGGAGCCTACCGACGTCCACCTGTGGCGCTGGACGCAAGACGGCGGCGCCGAACGCCTCACCCACGAGCCCGGCGTGCACTCGGGCGTGCAGGGCGGCGACGTCCTGGTGCGGGTCTCCTCGACGCTCGACGCCCCCCGGTCGACCGCGACGGTGGTCCGTGGGGACGAGGTGTTGGCGCCCGTGAGCTCGGTCGCCGAGCGCCCGGTCGTCGAGCCGCGGCCGATGTTCGTGCGTCTGGGGGAGCGCGAGCTGCGCTCGGCGTTGCTCCTGCCCGGCGGCCGCGAGCCCGACCATGCGCTCCCGGTGGTCCTCGACCCGTACGGCGGGCCCGGCGCGTTCGCGAACCGGGTGCTGAGCAGCGCAACCCTGTTCCTGACGTCGCAGTGGTTCGCCGACCACGGGTTCGCGGTCCTCGTGGTGGACGGCCGCGGGATGGACGGCCGCGGTCCCGCCTGGGACCGGACGATGTTCCGGGACTTCACCGTCGCGCTCGAGGACCAGATCGACGCCCTGCACGCCGCCGCCGAGCGCTTCGGGTTCCTGGACCTGTCCCGGGTCGCGATGCGCGGGTGGTCCTTCGGCGGGTACCTCTCGGCGCTCGCGCTGCTCCGCAGGCCAGACGTGTTCCACGCGGCGGTGGTCGGCGCCCCCGTGACCGACCTCCGCCTGTACGACACCCACTACATGGAGCGCTACCTGGGTCACCCCGCCGACGAGCCCGAGGTCTACGAGCGGAACTCGGTCATTCCCCACGCCACCGATCTCGAGCGCCCGATGCTGCTGATCCATGGGCTGGCCGACGACAACGTCTACGTGGCGAACACGCTCCGGCTCTCGACCGCGCTGTTCGAGGCGGGCCGGTTCCCCGAGCTCGTCCTGATCCCGAACGCCACGCACCTCACGCGCTCGACGGCGGTGACCGAGAACATCCTGCGTGTCCAGCTCGACTTCCTGCTACGGACCCTCCGTCCCGCGGTTCCCTCCGCCTGAGCGGTCCGGCCGCACCCCCTTGTTACCCTGAGCGCTGAGCTCGGCCGGGAGGGCCTCGGGTGGCGATCATCGTGCAGAAGTTCGGCGGCACCTCCGTCGGCACGCCCGAGCGGATCCAGGCCGTCGCCGACCGGATCGTCCGCACGCGCGAGGCCGGCAACGACGTCCTCGCCGTCGTCTCGGCGATGGGCGACACCACCGACGAGCTGTTCGAGATGGCACACCGGATCGCGCCGTTCCCCGAGCCGCGCGAGCTCGACATGCTCCTCACGGCCGGCGAGCGCATCGCGATGTCGCTCCTGGCGATCGCCGTGTGCGACCGCGGGTGCCGCGCCGCCTCGTACACGGGCTCGCAGGCGGGGATCATCACCGACGCCCAGCACGGGCAGGCGCGGATCGTCGAGATCCGTCCGAAGCGGATCCGCGAGTCGCTGGAGGGCGGCAACGTCGTGATCCTCGCGGGGTTCCAGGGGCTGTCGACGAGCTACGACATCACGACGCTCGGCCGCGGCGGCTCGGACACCACGGCGGTCGCGATGGCCGCGGCGCTCGGCGCCGAGGTGTGCGAGATCTACACCGACGTGGACGGCGTGTTCACGGCGGACCCGCGGGTCGTCCCCGACGCCGCGAGGATCGAGCGCATCTCGTTCGAGGAGATGCTCGAGCTGGCGGCTGCGGGCGCGAAGGTGCTGCACTCGCGCTCGGTCGAGTACGCGCGGCGCAACGACGTGAGGATCCACGTGCGCTCGTCGTTCAACGATCACGACGGAACCTGGGTCGTGAAGGAGGAGGACATGGAGGTCGGGATGGAGGCGGCGCTGATCTCGGGCGTCGCGTTGGAGGACCGTGACGCGAAGATCACGTTCGAGGAGGTCCCCGACCGGCCGGGCATCGCCGCGACGCTGTTCCGCGCCGTCGCGGGTCAGGGCGTGAACGTCGACATGATCGTCCAGAACGTCTCGCACGAGGGGAAGACGGACCTGTCGTTCACCGTCCCGCGCGAGGACGTCTCGAAGATCCAGGCGGCGCTCGACGGCATCGCGCACGAGGTCGGTGCGATGCGCTTCTCGGTCGACGACGACATCGCGAAGATCTCGCTCGTCGGCGCGGGGATGAAGAACCACCCGGGCGTCGCGGCAGACATGTTCGAGGCGCTCGCCGCCGAGGGCATCAACATCGAGATGATCTCGACCTCGCCGATCCGCGTCTCGTGCGTCGTGCGCGCGAGCGACGGCGAGCGGGCCACGCGGGCGATCCACGCGAAGTTCGAGCTCGAGGGCGGCGCGCACCGGCTGACCTGACACCTGCCGAGCCTCCGCGGATCGGCCGGTACCATGGTCGGACCATGAAGGTCGCCGTCGTCGGAGCCACCGGAGCCGTCGGCCGGGAGATGACCCGGATCCTGCAGGAGCGGGACTTCCCCGTCGGGGGGTTCGTGCCGCTCGCGTCCGAGCGCTCGGTCGGCCGCGTCGTTCGGTTCCGCGGCCGGGACCACACCGTCGGGCTGCAGACGCTCGAGGCGCTCGAGGGCGTCGACGTGGCGCTGTCGTCGTGCGGGAGCGCCGTGGCGAAGACGTGGGTCCCCCAGGCCGCCGAGCGCGGCACCGTGTGCATCGACAACTCGAGCGCCTTCCGGATGGAGCCGTGGGCGTCGCTCACGATCCCCGAGGTGAACCCCGAGTCGATCTCGGCGGACACGCGCGTCTACAGCGTGCCGAACTGCACGATCATCACGACGCTGATGGCGGTCGCGCCGCTGCACCGCGAGGCCGGGCTGCGGTCGCTCGGCGTCTCGTCGTACCAGGCGGTCTCGGGCGCCGGCCACCGCGGCGTGACCGAGCTCGCCGAGCAGGTCGGCAAGCTCCACGGCTCGGAGGACGACCTCGGCCACCCCGACGTCGGCGCGCTGCCGGTCGGCGAGGTCTTCGGCAAGACGATCGCGTACAACGTCGTCGCGAAGATCGATGTGTTCGACGAGGAGAGCGGGTTCACGTACGAGGAGATCAAGATGGCGCGCGAGGCGAAGCGGATCCTCTCGATGCCGGATCTTCAGATCGCCGCGACCTGCGTGCGGGTGCCGGTCGCAGTCGGGCACTCGGTCAGCGTCGAGGCGACGTTCGAGCGTGACATCACGCCCGCCGAGGCCCGTGAGATCCTCGCCGGGGCGCCGGGCGTGCAGGTCCGCGACGACCCCGCGAACCTGGTCTACCCGAGCCCGCTCGAGGCCGCCGGCATCGACGACGTGCTCGTCGGCCGGATCCGGCAGCACCCGGACCGGCCCGACACGCTCCTGCTGTTCGCGTGCGGCGACAACCTCCGCAAGGGTGCCGCCCTGAACGCCGTCCAGATCGCCGAGGCCGTCCTGGCGCGCTCGTGACCGACTGCGTGTTCTGCCGGATCGGCGCGGGCGAGGCGCCCTCGGATGTGGTGCTCGAGGACGAGCGCACGCTCGCGTTCCTCGACATCCATCCCGCGGGCGAGGGCCACACCCTCGTGATCCCGAAGACGCATTCGACGACCGTGTGGGACGCGGACGCCGAGGACTGGCACGCGGTGTGGGAGACGGTCCGCCGCGTCGCCGCGGCGCTCCGAGCCTCGTTCGACCCCGACGGCCTCTACGTCCGCCAGGCGAACGGGCACCTGGGCGGGCAGGAGGTCATGCACCTCCATGTGCACCTGATCCCGCGGTACGCGACCGGCCGAGCGCCGGGCCTCGGCTCGCTGACCGAGGTGGCAGAGGCGATCCGCGCCGCCATCTGAATCGTTCAGCCGAGGTCGGCGAGCGCCCGGGCCACGAACGCCTCGTACCGCCGCAGCTTCTCGGGGGTCACGCCTGGCGCCGTGCCGTCGCCGAGCCAGTCGACAGCGTCGAGCACGTCCCAGTACGGGTGGTGCTCGAGGCCCGGCTCGAGCGCACGCCACGCGGCGAGGAACGCGTCGGCGGTCCCCTGGTCGAAGTCCCACGCCAGGTTGACCCGCGCCTGCGCGAGGTCGATCGCGGGCGGACCGACGCACCCGGTCGTCCAGTCCACGACGCCGGTGAGTCGTCCGCGCTCCCACACCGTGTTCCCGTGGTGATAGTCGCGATGGATGAAGCGCGCCGGCGTCTCGGGCGGGTCGGAGGCGGCGACCTCGAACGCGCGCTCCCACGTCCGCACGTCGGACGCCCATGCCGGCGGTCGGAGGTCGGCGACGGCGATCCCGTCCGAGACGAAGTACGGCTCGTAGGCGTGCATCGAAGACGGCACCTCAACGGCGTGGATCGCGGGCAGCGGTCCGGCGAGCCGGCGAGCGAACGCGTCCAGGTCGTCCGGTGTGCCGGGTGGGTGGCCCGGCACCCACGTCAGCAGGAGCGTCGGCTCCTCACAGACCTCGCCAGACGCGTCCTCGGCGATCAGCGTCGGCACGGGGAGGTCGGCGTGCTCGAGCGCGCGGAGCGCCGCCACCTCGTCGGTGGGCGAGTGCCAGGGGTCGGACGCGAGGAGCTCGGCGTCGGTGTATCGGCGCAGGAGCAGCTCGAGCTCGGCGCCTTCGGGCATCTGGATCCGGAGGCGGTGGTTCGTGTGCGAGGTGTCGGGCAGGACCGCGACCTGGTGGACCCGCGCCGTCGACCCGAGCACCGAACGGAGCCACTCGGCCGTGCGCTCGGGGAGACCGGTCGCCATGTCCCTCTATAGAAAGGTATCGGCGCGCGCGTCAGCGGACGAAGTCGCACGTGCACGGCGAGCGCCCGCACTTCGGACACCCGTCGGCGTAGCGCGTCATCGCCTGCTCCAGGTCCACCCCGCTCAGGTTCGCGAGCGAGGCGAGCCACGCGAGCACGTCCGAGAACTCGAGCTCGAGCTCGTCCTGGTCGCCCCGACGGAGCGCCTTCGCGAGCTCCCCGACCTCCTCGGTGAGCCAGCGGAACGTGGCGTCCGGCCCGCGCTTCGCATCGCGCTGGTAGTAGGCGCGTCGGAGCGTCGCTTGCAGCTCGGAGATCTCCATGAACCGCCGAGTCTACGACCGGAGGGCGGGCGGTATTTCCGCCGATCCCGTGGATGGCCGGTCGAATCAACCTCCGGATAGGAGGGATGGTTGCGCCCCGGCCCACCGGTGAACCCGTTCGCTCCAGGGGACCAGGCCGTGGGCAGAGCTCCCGGAGTTGGCTCTAAGGCCTCATCTTGCAGCCCGTCGTATGGCCCGGCAATCCGACCGGCTTAGCCCGCGACCAGGGTCGATGTCCCCTGCATTGGGAGGCAAAGGGCCCAGTTTGCTGTAGGCCATTCGGTCCGAGAACGCGCTCCGCGTGCCTCCATACTCGGGGTTGACGCCTCTGGAAACGGGGAAATGCGTGGCCCACATCGGTGGTACCCGACCAGCGGCTCAGGTCATCCATTCGTTCTCCCATCCTCGGTGTTGCCTACCGCCCTGCGTCCTGTGCCCGCCAGGACGCGTCGCCGGTGAGCTCCTCGAGGAGGGAGGCAAGGAGGGAGCAGTATGAGAAGGAGTCGATTGGGCCGGGTCGCGGCCGTGGCCGCCCTGGCCCTCGTCTGGGCCCTGGTGCCTCTGTCGGGTGCTACGGCTCTCAGCGCCGTGGAGTGCCACGACCTGATCGCGGATCAGACGGTCGATGTGGGAGACGTGTGCGTCAGCCAGATCGACGGGACGACGATCGAGGTCGTTTTCGAGACCGTCGGTGGCTGGCAGATGACCGAGGCGCACCTGGCCGTCGGCGACATCCCGCAGACGAAGACCGGGATCCCGATCCCCGGACAGTTCCCCTATTCCCACCTCGATCAGGCCGGGTTCACGACATGGACGTTCCCGGTGACGGGCCTGAGCCTCCAGGAGTACAAGATCGCCGCTCACATCAAGGTGTGGGACCCGGCGAGCCAGACGACCGTGTCCGCGGTGAGCGGCACGAGCACCATGCGGACCGATGCCGATTTCAACGTCATCGCGCCCGCCGCGCTTGCCAACGAGCCCGGCGTCACTGGCACCTATCCGAACTGCGCGGCACAGAGCCCCAGCGACGCGACGATGTCGCTGTGGGACAGCAACATCCTGCCCAAGCCGGCTTCGTTCAACCGGTTCAACTCGGCGGGGGCGGACTGGATCTGGGACACGACCGAGATCCCGCTCGTGGAGGCCTTCTCGGGTGAGGCGCACTTCTTCGCCCAGACGCTGAGCGTGCCGGGCCTGCCGGTGTCAGGTTCAGCCGACGTCTGGATCGCGGCCGACAACGCCTACGCGCTGAGTGTCGATGGCACCTTCCTGGGGATGGACGGGTTCGGACCCGGGTTCGACATCGCCACCGGCACGGGAACCCTCATGGAGGACCCTGACGGCAACGGCCCGCTCCAGCCGCAGCAGGGCCAGTGGGGTGTCGTTTCGCAGGGCTGGCAGCCGGTGGACCACTACTCGTTCCCGGTGGGCCTCGGCGGAGACTTCGCTCTCCAGGTCCTGGCCGCGAACGAGTACCAGTTCGATGGCTCAACGTCTGTGATTGACCCGGCGACGGGGCTGCCGATCTTCACAGGGCTAGCGGACCACTACAAGAGCTGGAGTCCGAACCCCGCCCCTGAAGGGACGTACTCCGGTTACAACAACGACCCGGAACCGAACCTGACGAACAACTGCACCAACCCCGGCGGCGTGATCTTCATGGCTCAGGCGAGCTACTACGCCGACAGCGAGACCGCGTGGGGTGGGTACGGGGAAGAGGGTGCTACTAACTTCGACGGCCCGAGGTGGAGCGCGTACTTCACGTACACGCTGACCGCGTAGCCGAGAAGGAGTCGTGGGACGTTCCCACGGCATCTCGAGGCGAGGGGCCCGGTGGCACGGTCACCGGGCCCTCGCCCTTCTCGGCGTTCCGGGTGCCGCGGGTCTCGGCTTCGACGAGGACGTTGCGACCCTTACCGACGCTCTGGCCGCTGTCGTAAAGACCGTGTCGCGTCTGGTGGAGCTGCTCGCCTCCTACGACAGAGGAGAGCTCTGCCTCTAGCATGGATCTCAGGCCAGGGGGGTGGGCGGAAGGTGGCGTCCCGCCCGCGCTTCGCGTCGCGCTTGGAAGGTGCGTCGAAGCGTCGCTTGCAGCTCGGGGATCCCGATGGGTCCGCCGAGTGCACCGGCCCGGCGAACGGTCACTCCTCGGCGTCGTGCTCGAGGTCCGGGATGACGATGGGCTCGGTTGCCTCGCCCGCCCGCTTCTCCTCGGCCAGCTGCTTCAGCCTGTTGTACACGGTCTGTCGTGTCGTCCCGACGGCCTCCGCGATGTGTGTGATCGAGGAACCCGCGTCGCGCGCGTCGCACAGCGCCGTCGATTCGATGTCGTCCAGGTACAGGCGCAGTTCGCGGACGGCTTCGAGCACCTTGAGCGGGACAGGGGACGACTCGATCTGATGGATCAACGAGCGGGGAGAGCGCGCGGACGTCATCGCGCAACATTAGTCGTGTGTGCTTCCGGGTTCAATCAACGCCGTCGCCTATCCAGCTGTCCAGCCGCATGACGGGAGCCGAGTCGGCTGTTGCGCCCCCCTTCCAGGCGGGGAATGCGGATGAGGCAACCCCGACTGGTTGCCAAAGGATTTGACGCCGTCCCCCGATCGGGGGTATCGTCCGGGCGACACGGCGTAGGCCGATGGGGGCAACCCCAACGTCCGAATGGCCAGGGAGGGAGGCCGTGGCGGATCCGGCTCGCCAGGAGCGAGTAACGCCAGTCGAGGAAGCACGCCCCGAGGCACGACTTCGGGGCGTTTCCGTGCTCAGGAGGAGGCCCCACATGCGTGAGCGCTCGGATCGACCGGGCTCGCGTTCGATCCGGAAGGCGTTCGGCGCCTTCGTATCGATCACGGTCTTGTCTTCGATCTTCTTGACATCCATCCCCGCCTCGGGACAGGAGGCGCCGCTCGAGCAGCCGACGATCGCGAGCGACAAGGCCGACTACGCGCCGGGCGAGACCGTCACCCTGACCGGGACGGGATGGACTGGCGACGGCAACGTTCGGATCGAGGTCGACGACGACCAGGGTCGGAACTGGTACTACACCGAGAGCGTCGTCGTCCAGCCGGACGGCACGATCACCGACACGTTCACCCTGCCGTCGCACTTCATCGCCGTGTACTACGTGACGGCGACCGGTCTCGACACCGCTCGACAGGCGACGACGTCGTTCACGGACATGTCGATCGGCTTGTACGACCAGTGCTCGAACGACGACGGCGACGGGTACGCCGCAGGTGACACCGGTTGCCGCTGGACGAATGGGAACCTCCAGAGCAACAACTCCACCTACTCAGAGGGCGAAGCGACGGTTCAGCGACTATGGCTCACCGACTTCGAGCCGGGTAGTACGCACACCGTAACCCTGAAGTACGGGACGACGAAGTCCGGCAAGCACGCCTACGACTTCCTCACGACTTGGGATTGGTCCGAGAACTGGATCACGGAGGCCGATCGTTGCCAGGACATCACCGGGTGCGTCGGGCTCGGGGAAGACCTTCTGGACATCCCGCTGGATCCGAACGTTCCGGACGCCTACGAGAACTTCACGAGGCAATTCGTGATGCGTGGTGGCGATATGACCGTAGCCACGACGCCATCGATCGTCAGCGGAACGTATGCGGGCGATAGCGAGACGGTGATCACCATCACGTTCACGGTGGCGGGTTCCGGGTCGATGTGCGTGACGAAGAACGACGTGACGACGTGCGGCGTTGCCCTGTGGTTCGGCGCCCACATCGCCAGGCAGGCGGACTGGGGTACCGGGAACGGAGCCGGCAACATTCCAGGCTCGCCGTATCACGTCGCGCTCGATGCCGTCGACGGAGCGGCAGTCGGTCAGCGCGACAACCAGATGCAGTCAGCGACGGTCGTCGTGAACGGAACGATCATCATCGCCAAGGACGCGATCCCGAACGCCGCTCAGGATTTTTCGTTCAACCTCACGAACGGTTCGACGGTCAACCAGAACTTCTCACTCGACGACGACTCAGACGCCACCCTCCCGAGCAGTCAGACCTTCGCGGTTCCGCCTGGGACGTACACCGCGTCCGAGCTCAACATCCCGTCGGGGTGGTCCCTCACGGACATCGTGTGTGTCGACCCGAGCACCAACTCGACGTGGGACATCCCCGCGGGCACGGCGACGATCGTGCTCGCCTCGGCTGAAACCGTCACGTGCACCTTCACCGACACCAAGGGCGCCCAGCTGTCGATCCACAAGTCCACGGTCGGCGGCAACGGGACCTTCGACTACGAGGCCACCGGCACCGGGATGCCCGAGGACGCCGCCGGTCCGGACTTCCAGATCACGACCTCCGGCGGCTCGGGCTCCTACTCCGGCAACCCGATCGCCTTCGCGGCCGGCAGCTTCGGCACCAAGACGGTGACCGAGACCGTGCCGACCGGGTGGACGCTCACGAACATAACCTGCACCGGGGACACGACCGGGGTGCTGATCGGGTCGGACGCCGACTTCGACGCCGGGGACACCTCCGTGGAGGTCCCGATCGACGCCGGTGACTCCGTGAGCTGCACGTTCACCAACACCAAGGACGCGACCTTGACCGTAATCAAGGACGCGATCCCGGACGACGCGCAGGACTTCTCGTTCACCAACACCGGCTTCGCCCCGGCGACCGACCTGCTGGACGACGACGGGGACGAGACCAACACGCTGAAGTCCTCGGTCACCTACACGTTCTCCGGCTCGGACTTCGACGCCGGGGCCGAGACCGTGACCGAGGACGGCGAGACCGGCTGGGCGCTCACCGACCTGGACTGCACGGGCGATGAC
>DASTPT010000024.1:0-4222 GCA_035762085.1 Actinomycetota bacterium
ACGACCCTGTCAACGGGCATATGGCCGGCGACCGTGGTACCCCGCCCCGGTGCTGACCGCACGTCGATCGTGCCGCCGATCGCAGCGACGCGGTCGACGATCCCTTGCAGTCCGGACCCGAGCGATGCCGCCGACACGTCGAAGCCACCACCGTCATCACGGACTTCGAACGTGAGCCCGTCCCGATCGGAAAGATGGACGGACGCGGATGAAGCGTGCGCATACTTCGCGACGTTCTGGAGCGCTTCGAGGCATGAGAAGTACACGGCCGCCTCGACATCCTCGGGATAGCGTCCTATGCCGTCGGCATCGACGGTGACGGGGACGGGCGCCTTGCGTGCCTGAGCTTCGAGTGCGGCCACGAGACCTTGGTCGGCGAGGAGCGGCGGGTAGATGCCGCGCGCGAGGTCACGCAGGTTCTCGAGCGCGTCGCCGGTCTCCGACCCGATCTCCCGGACCATCTCGATCGCTCCCTGCGGGTCCTTGGCGATGAGCGACTCGACCAGCCGGAGCCTCACGGCGAGGGCAACGAGCTGCTGTTGGGCGCCGTCGTGAAGGTTGCGTTCGAGGCGGCGGCGCTCCTGGTCCTGGGCGGCCACCAGACGCTGGCGCGAGGACCGGAGGTCCTCGATCAGCGCGGCGTTGCTAAGGACCAATCCTGCCTGCGCCGCGAGATCGGCGACGAGCGCTTCCTCCGCCGGCGAGATGGGATCGGACGGAGGCTTCGTCACCGAGAGCGCGCCGAGGAGCTCGCCCTGGTGCCGGACGGCGACCACGAGGCTCGCGTCGTCGATCGTGGGAAGCACGCCACCGCGGAGGCGCAGGGGCGCCACCGGTTCCTCCGCCGGGAACGAGGAGGCTCGTCGGAGCTCGGCGCCCGAGCGCAGCCACACCTCAGCGCGCGAGGCCCCCGATCCTTCCGCGAGGATCCGCGCCATCCTGGGAAGCACGTCCTCGCTCGCGTAGGCATCGCCCATCCGGTCGGTGAACGCCGACAGGACCTCGTACGGCGTCGCTCGCTTGCCGTAGACGAGCCGGTCCGCCAGCTGTCTGGCTCGCATGCGGACCGGCTGGAAGGCCAGGGCAACTGTTGCGGTCGCAACGACCGACAGCACCGCGTTGCCGCCGGTCCCGACCATCGTGCCGACACCGACCACGAACCCCGCGTATACGAGCGTGATGAACGCTGCCATCACGCCCGCGACGACAGTCTTGCGGATCACGACGTCGATGTCGTAGAGGCGGTACTTGAGGATCGCGATGCCGGTCGCGACCGGCAGGGCTCCGATCCCCAGGAAGAGCGGAACCTGCCAGGCGGGGCTGATCCCGGCCTCCGTGACGAGGATGTTGATCGCCCAGAAGTAGGCGAGCAGCATGGCGGCCGCGAACGCGAACCACTTCAGCTGCTGCCGTTCGTCACCCCGCGATCGGCGGAAGCGCACGACCACCGCCGCGATGGATCCGAGGGACGCGAGCAGCAACGGCAACCACGCGAGATCCGTGACGTCGAACCCGGGGATGCCGGCCGGATTGGGCACGTCGAACCCCGGGATCGGACCCGGCGCGAGGGATCCGAGGAGGAATAGGACCAGGGCCGCCAGCCCCAGCCACGCTACCGGCCGCCACCGACGTGACGGAAGGGCTCCGTCCGGGAACAGCAAGGGGACGAAGATGAAGATCGGAACGACGACGGAGATGGCGGCCACCTGGAGCCACGCGGCCCACCGAGCGCCGGCAAGCGAACCCGGGTCCGTGAAGTACGCGTAGATCGCGTAGTGCGTGGCGGTGATCCCGAGGGCCCCTCCGACCCCGGTCGCGAGGAACAGGAAGCCGATCCGGTTGTCAGGCCGACGGGCTGCGATCAGTGCCCCAACGACCGAGAACGGGAGGATCCCGAGCAGCAAGAGGGCGTCCCCCCCGGCGGAGACGTCGCCGAGCTCATCGGGTATCGGCGTGCCGACGTTGAGCGCCGCGAGCGACCAGCCGGCCGTGGTCACCACGATCGAGAGGGCCAGGGCCGACCAGGCGAGCGTGCTCGCGGCCGGAGCCTTCATGGTTCTCCCTTCCGCCCGATGGTGCCACCGGAGCGGGAAAAGGGAAAGGGCGTGGGTGCCCCGCTGGATGGTGGTGCCAGCACGTGCGTTCGGGTCTCCCACCGAGTCGCACCCTTGAAGGCGGCCCATTCAAACGTGCTTTGGTTCGAGTGCCTCACTCCCCATTGATACCGGGCCCGTAGGCGTGTTTCAGGCTACGACCTCCCCGGGCCGTGCCTCACAGTCCATGAACCGCGGTCCACCTACCCGAGGGTCGCGACCTGATGAGCCTCGGCTTCAGGTGTCCGTCGAGCCAGGTCGCCTGGGCACGGCTTGCGTAACGCACGTTCCGGGCACGTGCAGTGGGGTCCGCACGGCTCGGGCGTTGAGCCGCGGATCGCGGTCAATGGCGCGTGACCGGCGGCACGTTCAAACCGCTGGTTGTTGACGTCGTCGCAGCCGCCCACGCCACCGTTCCCGAACTGCCGGATCCGGACGCCATCGACGACAGCTCTCTCGCGCCACGGTGCGGACCCGATCAACGGGGTGCTGGTGCCCCCACGGGAACCGGAGCAGGTCGCGGCCAGACCGTAGCGGGCGCAAAGGGCGGAGACGCGTAGCGCCTCCGCCCTTCTCCCGATGCCCGGTAGGTGACCTGACTAGTCGTCCCCCGGGACAAGCTCCTCGATCGGCTCGGCGACGGGCAGCGTCACAAGGACGTCCTCGGGCCCGCGACCCTCGACGCGGAGTTGCGGGAGCCACTGGAGCCAGCTCGGCAGGTACCAGTTGACATCTCCCAGCAGCTTCATCGCGGAGGGAACCAGGATCGATCGGACGATCGTCGCGTCGAGGAACACGGCGACGGCCAACCCGAATCCCATCTGCTGGAGCCCGGCGATACGTCCGGTCGCGAACGCGGCGAACACCGCGACCATGATCACCGCGGCACCCGTGATGATGCCGCCCGTCGTGCGCAACCCGAACGCGACCGCCTCGGAGTTGTCCCCGGTCTTGTCGTATTCCTCACGGATCCGAGTCAGGAGGAACACCTGATAGTCCATCGACAGACCGAACAGGATGGAGAACAGGAACAACGGCAACCACGACTCGATCGCGTCGACTTGGATGAACCCGAGCGCATCCGCGATCGAGCGGGCGAACTCCGGGCCACCCCTCTGGAACAGGAGCACGATCAGACCGTAGGCGGCCCCCACGGACAGAAGGTTCATCAGGATCGCCTTCGCCGGCACCACGACGGACCGGAACACCACCGTGAGCAGCAGGAACGACAGTCCGAGGATCAGCGCGATGATGACGGGCGTGTAGAAGTCGGACACGTCGAAGAAGTCCTTGACGAACGCCGTGTCCCCTCCGACCAGGACACCCGACCCGTCCCCGAACGCCTCCGGGGTGTAGTTCTCACGGACCCGAGTGATCGCCGCCACCGCCGCCTCGCTCGAGGCATCGGATGCCTCGCCGGCGAACGGGATCCGCACCAGCGTGACCGCTCCGTCCTCGCTGGTCACCGGCGGCTGAGGCTCACCGAAGGCCGGGTCGCCCGCCACGGTGGTCGTGAGCGCCTCGATCCCCTGCGCCGCCGACGCATCGGTCATCGATCCGGGCACGACGACGTCGGCCGTCGACTGCTGTCCGGCCTCCGGGAACTTCGCGATCAGGACGTCGAACGCGTCCCGCGTCTGGATGCCCTGCGGGATCGTGGAGATCCCGGAGAACCCGGTCTTGATCCCGCGGCCGTCGTCCTCAGGGTGTCCCTGCAGCCAGTACGGAACCGAGAGCGCGGCCATGAACGCAGCCGAGAGCACCAGCCATAGCACCGGGCGGGCCATCACGCCACGGGTGACGGTGTCCCAGAACCCGCCACGGCGTCCGTGTTCCAACGTGCGGCCGCGCCCGAAGAGCCAACCGGGCTTGACCAGACGGTCGGCGAACAGCGCCATGATCGCGGGCAGGAACGTCATCGACAGGGCGATCGAGACGAGGACGACCAGGATAGCGCCGCCCGCGAGCCCGCGGAAGATCGTGGTCGGCACGAGGAGCATGCCTGCGAGGGCGAGCACGACGGTCAGCCCGCTGAAGAAGACGGCGCGATTCGCCGTTGCCCCAGACCGGCCGATCGCCTCCAGGTTGTCGAACCCGCGCGCCCGCTCTTCCCGATACCGGGACACGAT
>DASTPT010000025.1:0-12479 GCA_035762085.1 Actinomycetota bacterium
TGTTCCTGTTCGTATTCGCCCCGATCCTCGCCCTGCGGGAGCCGCAGACGCCGCTCCAGGAGGTCGTACGCCGCGGGGCCCGAGCGGCGCTGATGCCCGGGAGTCGGCACCTGTTGATGTGCCTCCTGTACATCTTCCTCACGCTCCCGCTCCTCACGGCGCTCGCGCCGGGCGGCGCGCTCCTGGGGGTGAACCCACCGTTCGCGACGTGGGTGTACGCCCTCGTGTGCACGTACGTGCACCTGTCGTTCCTGGCCGCCTTCGCGTACCGGCTCATGGCGGTCGAGGAGGAGATCCCCGACACCCCCGTCAAGCTGCGCCGACGCTGACCGGTCGCCGCGCCCGCCGGCCAGCGAGCCGCCGCTGCTAGACTGCCCGCCGCCGGCGAGAAGTGCGCCGAGCACGCACGCCCGGGGACCGTATCCGAGGTCTCGGCCGCAGGGCCGGGTCGGGGCGGGGTGAGCCGGGCGGAGGGACAACCGGAAGGAGGCAGCACCGTGCCTGTCGTCACCAGGCGGGAGCTCCTCGAGGCAGGCGTCCACTTCGGGCACCAGACCAGGCGCTGGAACCCGAAGATGGGTCGGTTCCTGTACGGGGAACGCTCCGGGATCTACATCATCGACCTCGAGAAGACGCTGACCGGTCTCGAGGAGGCCTACGCGTTCGCGAGGGATCTGGGCCGCCGCGGCGGCATCGTCTTGTTCGTCGGGACGAAGAAGCAGGCCCAGGAGGTCATCGCCGAGCACGCGACCCGCGTCGGGATGCCGTACGTCACCACCCGCTGGCTCGGGGGGATGCTCACGAACTTCCAGACGGTCTCCCGCCGCCTGATCCGCCTGCGGGAGCTCCGCGAGATGGAGCGGACCGGCGCCTTCGACTTCCTCCCGAAGAAGGAGGCGATCCGCCTGCGTCACGAGGCCGACAAGCTCGAACGCAACCTGGGCGGCATGCAGGCGCTGGACCGGCTGCCCGATGCGATCTTCGTGATCGACACGAAGAAGGAGTACATCGCGGTCAACGAGGCGCGCAAGCTCGGCATGCCGGTGATCGCGATCGTGGACACGAACTGCGATCCGGACGAGGTCGACTACGTGATCCCGGGCAACGACGACGCGATCCGATCGGTGTCGCTCGTGACCCGGATCATCGCGGACGCGCTCGCCGAGGGCCGGCAGGAGGGGCGCGAGGCCATCGTCACGCGCGCCACGGGACCCGAGATCGAGCCCGAGCCGGACGAGGTCGTCGTCGAGGCGCCCGCCCAGGCCCCGGCGCCAACGGCCGAGCCCACCACGGGCTCCGCCCCCGCACCGGAGCCGGAGCGCGCCCCCCAGCCCGAGCCGGTGACCGGGGCGGCCGCGCCGATCGGGACCTCGGACACGGGATCGAGCCCAGCGGCCGATCGGGCGAGCCAAGGCGCCGAGCTGCCCGCCGACACTGCCGAGGCGACGCAGGAAGAGAGCTGAGCGCATGGCCGAGATCAGTGCCGAACAGGTGAAGGCGCTCCGGGAGCTGACCGGCGCCGGGATGATGGACTGCAAGAAGGCCCTGCAGGAGACCGACGGCGACGTCGACAAGGCGGTCGAGTTCCTGCGGCAGAAGGGTCTCGCGTCGGCCGCCAAGCGCGCGGACCGAACGGCCAACCAGGGCCTCATCGACTCCTACATCCACTTCAACAACACGGTCGGCGTGCTCGTCGAGGTGAACTGCGAGACGGACTTCGTCGCGAACACCGATGAGTTCACGCAGCTGGTGAAGGATATCGCGCTCCACATCGCCAGCCCGGCGGCGCCGAAGTATGTCCAACGCGACGAGATCCCGACGGACGTTCTGGAGTACGAGCGGAAGGTGTTCGAGGCGCAGGCCAAGGAGATGGGCAAGCCCGAGAAGGTGGTGCCGAACATCGTCGAGGGCAAGATGAAGGCCTTCTACGAGGAGACGGTCCTCCTGGATCAGAAGTACGTGAGGGACGACACGAAGACGATCCAAGGCCTGCTCGATGAGCTGAGCGCGAAGGTGGGCGAGAAGATCGCCGTCCGCCGGTTCGTCCGCTACAAGCTGGGCGAGGAACTCGACTAGGCTAGGGTCGCGCATGGACGACGGCGAGCGATCGATCGAGGGCTCGGCCCGGACGCAGTACCACCGGGTCCTCCTGAAGCTTTCGGGCGACGCGTTCTCGCCGTCCGACACCGGCTACGGGATCTCGACGGACTCCACGACCCTGATCGCGCACGAACTCGCCGACGTCGTGGACCTGGGCGTCCAGGCGGCGATCGTCGTCGGGGGCGGCAACATCTTCCGGGGCCGGCAGGCCCCGGGCATCGAGCGCGCGCGCGCCGACTACATGGGGATGCTCGCGACCGTCATGAACGCGCTCGCGCTGCAGGACGCGCTCGAGAAGATCCACGTGGCCACACGCGTGCAGACGGCGATCCACATGGCGCAGGTCGCGGAGCCGTACATCCCGCTCCGAGCGATCCGGCACCTCGAGAAGGGCCGGATCGTGATCTTCGCAGCGGGCATCGGCGCGCCGTTCTTCTCCACTGACACCACCGCCGCGCAGCGCGCGCTCGAGATCGGCGCGGAGGCGATCCTGAAGGGCACGAAGGTCGACGGCGTGTACACCGCGGATCCGCATCTGGACGCGTCGGCCGAGCGGTTCGAGGCGATCGAGTACCTGGACGTCCTGCGCGAGGGCTACTCGGTCATGGACGCGACCGCGATCTCCTTGTGCATGGAGAACAAGCTCCCGATCATCGTGTTCGACGTCCGCCAGCCGGGGAACATCCGGCGCGTGGTGTCGGGCGAGCCGATCGGAACGCTGGTCCACGGAGGTGCCCGGTGACGATCGAGAGCGTCCTCGCCGACGGGGCGGACAAGATGGACAAGGCGGTGTCCGTGCTCAAGGAGGAGCTCGCCGGCGTCCGGACGGGCAGGGCGACGCCCGCCCTGCTCTCGCGACTGACGGTGGACTACTACGGGACGCAGGTGCCGATCCAGCAGCTCGCCTCGTTCTCGGTGCCGGAGCCGCGCCTGCTCGTGATCCAGCCCTTCGACAAGAACGCGATCGCCGCGATGGAGAAGGCGCTGCTCGCGAGCGACGTCGGCATCACGCCCTCGAACGACGGTCAGGTCATCCGCCTGAGCTTCCCCCCGCTCACCGAGGAGCGGCGGAAGGAGCTGATCAAGGTGGTGCACCACCGCGGCGAGGAGGGGCGCGTCGCCGTCCGGAACATCCGCCGCCACTCGAAGGAAGAGCTCGAGAGACTTGAGCGCGAGGGTTCCATCTCGGAAGATGACCTCGTCCGGTCGGAGAAGGAGCTGCAGAAGCTCACCGACCAGCACGTTGCGCTGATCGACGAGGTCGTGGCGCACAAGGAGCAGGAGCTCAAGGAGATCTAGGTGGCCGAGGACGAGGGGCGCGAGGACCGCGAGGACCTGTTCGAGGACCTGGACAAGTTCTTCGCGCCCATCCAGGACGTCGACTGGCCCGAGTCCGTCGAGCCAGCCGAGACGCCACAGCCGCCGGCCCCGGCGCCCGAGGGACCGGCGGCCGAGCAGCGGGAGCCGGCCGAGCGGCCGGAACCGCAGGAGACGGAGGCCCTGTTCGCCGAGCCGTCCGAGCCGTCCGAGCCGTCCGAGCCCGTAGAGCCGTCGTGGGGCGGCGGCGGGGAGGAGGAGGGCGAGACCGCGGTCGAGGCCTTCCTGTTCGCCGAGGAGGAGGAGGAGGTCGACGTCGGCGCGGCGATCGCCTCCGAGCGCGAGCGGCCGCCGGACGCCTACGTGAACCTGCCGGGGGGCGCGGGCGAGGAGGAGACCGAGGCCGTCGCGGAACCGATCGACGAGCCGGAGGTGGTGCCGTCGTCGGCGGACCTCGAGGCGGCCGCGGAGCACTTCGCCGCCTCGGTCCGCGAGGAGGCGCCTGCGGTGCCGGGCGCGACGACCGAGGAGTACGAGACCGGGGCCGAGGCGGGCATCGAGGAACTGCTCGCCCCCGCCGCAGCGGAGGCCGGCGCCCCCAGCGAGCCCGAGCCCAGCATGCCGGTCCGCACGGTCCGGGTCGGCACGGAGGGGCTGGGCGGACCCAGCTGGCAGGAGCCGACGGCGGTCGAGGTCGGGCCCGACGTCGAGCGTGGAGCGCCCGGCCGCAACGTCCAGATCGCGTTCCTCACCGGGATCGTCCTCGCCGTGCTCGCGGTCGGCGCGATCGCGATCGGGCCCGAGCCGTTCGCCGTCCTGGCCGGCGTCGTGGTCCTGGTCGCGCAGGGCGAGTTCTACTTCGCGCTGCAGAAGCGCCACTACCAGCCGGCGACCGCGCTCGGCCTGGTCAGCGGCGCGCTCGTCCTCGCTGCCGGCTACTTCCAGGGCGAGGCGGCGATGCTCGCGGTCACGGTGCTCGGCGCGATGGCCTCGTTCCTCTGGTACATGACGGTCCCCGCCACGCATCGGCGCAACGTGATCTCGAACATCGGGCTGACGGTCCTCGGGATCGCCTGGATCCCGTTGTTCGCCGGGTACGTGATGACCACGCTCTCGCTCGAGGATGGCACCAGCCTCGTCGTCGCGATCCTCGGACTCACCGTGGCCTACGACGCGTCGGCGTTCGCGGTCGGGTATCTCTGGGGCAGTCGCCCGCTCGCGCCGACCGTCTCACCGAAGAAGTCCTGGGAGGGCGCGATCGGGGCCTCGCTCGTCGTGATCGCGTTGGCCGTCGGCCTCGTGACGATGATCGACCTGCTCCAATCGATCCCGCGTGCGGTGGGGCTCGCGGTCGTCGTGGCGGTCTTCGCGCCGCTCGGCGACCTCGCGGAGTCGCTGGTCAAGCGCGATCTGGGCATCAAGGACATGGGCAGCATCCTGCCCGGGCACGGCGGCGTCCTCGACCGGATCGACGGGATGCTGTTCGTGCTGCCGGCGGCGTTCCTGTACCTGCGGCTCCTGCTGGGCTGAGCCGCGGTCTCGGCTGGATGCGTGGTTTCGTCGGCACCCGGGGTAATCTTCCTTCGATGCGCACGCTCGTGATCCTCGGGTCGACCGGATCGGTCGGCACGCAGGCCCTGGACGTCGTGCGCCGGAATCCCGACCGATTCAAGGTCGTCGGGCTCTCGGCCGGCACGAACCAGGAGCTGCTGGTCGGTCAGATCCGCGAGTTCCTGCCGCCGTTCGTCGCGATCGCGGACGGGGACGCCGCGCGCGACCTGAAGGAGCGGCTCACGGGCATCCGCGGCGTCGAGCTGCTCGTCGGCCCCGAGGCGGCCGAGACGCTCGCCCGCGACGCCGAGGCGGACCTGGTGCTGAACGCGCTCGTCGGCTCGGCGGGTCTCGCGCCGACGCTCGCCGCGCTCCAGGCAGGCAAGACGCTCGCCCTGGCGAACAAGGAGAGCCTCGTGATCGGCGGCGAGCTCGTGCTCGATCTGATCAAGGGCGAGCCCGAGCGCCTGATCCCCGTGGATTCGGAGCACGCGGCGCTGGCCCAATGCCTCCGGGGCGAACGGCGCGAGGACCTGAAGCGGGTGATCCTGACCGGCTCGGGCGGTCCGTTCCGCGGGTGGACGCACGCCGAGCTCGCCAAGGCCTCGGTGAAGGAGGCGCTCGCGCACCCGGTCTGGCAGATGGGCCCGAAGATCACGATCGACTCGGCCACGCTCATGAACAAGGGTCTCGAGGTGATCGAGGGGCACTACCTGTTCGGGATCGACTACTCGCAGATCCACGTCGTGATCCACCCCGAGGGCCTCGTGCACGCGATCGCCGAGTTCCGCGACGGGGCGATGACCGCCCAGCTCGCGGTGCCCGACATGAAGCTCCCGATCCAGCTGGCGCTCGGCTGGCCCGAGCGGCTCCCCGCGGGCGTCGCGTCCGTGCCGCTGACCGAGCGCTCGCTCACCTTCGAGCCCGTCGACCGCGAGGCGTTCCCCGCGATCGACCTTGCGTACCGGGTCGGGGAGCTCGGGCTGACGTTCCCCGCGGTGATGAGCGCCGCGAACGAGGTGGCGGTGATGGCCTTCCTCGAGGGCAAGATCCCGCTCACGCGCATCGTCGAGATCGTCACGGCGGTGGTCGACGAGCACGAGGCGCCCTCGTCCGTCGTCTCCGTCGTCAGCCTCGAGCGAGCCGACGGCTGGGCCAGGCGCCGGGCCGCCGAGCTCGTCGAGGCACGGTGACCGAGGCGCACTGATGGACGGAACGCTCGGCATCGTCGGCCTCGTCGTGGCCCTGATCCTGGTCATCGTCGTCCACGAGCTCGCGCACTTCGGCGTCGCGAAGGCGTTCGGGATCCTCGTGACCGAGTTCTTCGTCGGCTTCGGACGGCGGATCTGGTCCACGCGGCGAGGCGAGACCGAGTACGGCCTGAAATGGATCGTCGCCGGCGGCTACGTGAAGATCGCCGGGATGAACCCGTACGAGACCGTCGCGCCGGGGGACCTGCCCCGCACGTACGGCGCGAAGCCGATCTGGCAGCGCGCCCTCGTGATCGTCGCCGGCCCCGCGACCCACTTCGTCCTGGCGTTCGTCCTGTTCGCCCTGTGGCTCGGGCTCGTCGGAGAGCAGGTCCCGAACAGCCCGATCGTCTCGGAGGTGGCGCCATCTCTCGGCGGCGAGCCGTCGCCGGCGTCCGTCGCGGGGTTGCAGGCGGGCGACCGGATCGTCCGCATCGGCGACATCGAGGACCCGCTGGACGAGGAGGTCGTCGCGTACACGCGCGAGCACGTTGGCGAGCCGATCGCGTTCGTGATCGAGCGCGACGGCGAGCGGTTCACGGCCACGATCGCGCCGGTGCCGGCGACGGTGGCCGGGGAACGCGTCGGCCGGATCGGCGTCTTCCTCGACTGGGCGCGCGAGGAGCGCGGCGTCGTCGGCTCGATCGCCGGCGGCGCCAACCTGGTGTGGCGGTCGGTCGAAGACATCGCCGGCAACCTCGGCCGGATCTTCGGTCCACAGGGGATCGGACGCGTGGCCGAGCTCGTGTTCACCGACGCCCCGCGCGAGCCGACCGACGCCGGGAGCCTGGTGGCGATCGGCCAGGCCGCGGGCCAGACGGCGTCGGCGGGCAACCCTGCCGACCTGCTGGCGTTGTTCGGGTTCGTGAACGTCGTGATCGGGTTCCTGAACCTGCTCCCGCTCCCGCCGTTCGACGGCGGTCACCTCGCGGTGCTCGCGATCGAGAAGATCCGCGGCCGAGCGGTCGACATGCGCAAGGTGATCCCGGTCTCGCTCGCCGTCGCCACGTTCTTCATCGTCCTCACGGTGTCGTTCATGTACCTCGACATCGTCAAGCCGATCCCGTTCGGGCCCTAGCCGCCGCCACAAGTTCTCAACACGGCGGCTGAAGAGCGGCCACGACCTGTGGATACGATGGAGCGCGTGAGCCAGCCGACGGTGCTCGTCGTGGACGACGAGGAGGCGATCGCCGAGGCCGTTCGCGCCAGGTTGGAGAGCGAGGGGTATCGGGTCCTCGTCGCGGCCGACGGTCCCGAGGCGATCCAGATCTGCGACGACGCGCATCCTGACCTCGTCGTGCTCGACCTCATGCTCCCCGGGATGGACGGGCTCGAGGTCTGCAAGATCATCCAGCGCGAGCGCTGGGTCCCCGTGCTCATGCTCACGGCCCGCACCGAGGAGTCGGACAAGGTCGCCGGGTTCGCGGTCGGCGCCGACGACTACCTCACGAAGCCGTTCAGCCTCCGCGAGCTGGCCGTGCGGGTCCGCGCGATCCTCCGCCGGGTCGAGCGCATCGCCGCCCTCGAGAACGCCCCCGGCGCCGAGCCGCTCCACCGCCGGGGGCTGACGATCGATCCCCACCGGCACCGCGCCAGCGTCGAGGGCGACGAGGTCGCCCTCACGCCGCTCGAGTTCGAGATCCTGCTCACGCTGGCCCGCGAGCCCGGCGTGGTCTTCACGCGCGAGCAGCTGATGGACCGGATCTGGGGGTATCGGGACTACGCGGGGGGACGGGTCGTGGACTCCCACGTCGCGAGGATCCGTCGCAAGCTCGGCGAGGACGGGTCCGACCGAGGGTTCATCCGGACGGTCCACGGCGTCGGGTACGCCTTCCGGGAGGAGGAGGGCCCGAGGTGACGCTCCTCCAGCGGTTGCCCACGATCCGCGCGAAGTTCGCGACGATCATCGTGTTCGCCGTCGGGCTCACGATCGCGCTCGTCTACGTGATCCTCGGCGTCGGCTTCCACGTGTTCGCGATCCGCGAGCACCTGTTGGACCTGTTGCTCGCCGGCGCGCTCGGCGCCGGGATCGCGCTGGTGATCGCGCGGCTCGTCGCGCGCGGCATGACGCAGCCGCTGCGCGACATGGCCCAGGCCGCCCGACGCATGGAGACCGGCGACTACGGCGCGCGGGTCCGGACCACGTCGATCGACGAGGTGGGTCAGCTCGCCCACGCCTTCAACCGGATGAGCGACGAGCTCGAGCAGGTGGAGCGGCTCCGACGCGACCTGGTGGCGAACGTCAGCCACGAGCTGAAGACGCCGATCTCGGCGCTCCGCGCCCATCTGGAGAACCTGCTGGACGGGGTCGAGCGCCCGGACCCCGAGACGCTGCAGGTGATGCTGGTGCAGTCGGACCGTCTCGGACGGCTCGTCGATCAGCTGCTGGAGCTCTCGCGCCTGGAGTCCGGCGACCTGCCGCTCCAGCGCGAGGAGGTGGCCCTCGGGCCGCTCGTCTCGGAGGTGCTGTCCGAGATCGAGGTCGCCCGCGCCGACCGCGGCGTGGCGCTCGAGCGCAGGCTGGCCCAGGACCTGCCAGCGGTGCTCGCGGATCGGGAGCGGATCCATCAGGTCCTCTTCAACCTGCTCGACAACGCCGTGCGCTTCACGCCGGAGGGCGGGCGGGTCACGGTCTCGGCCGAGCGTCACGACGGCGCCGTCGACGTCCGCGTCGCCGACACGGGTCCGGGCATCGCGCCCGAGCACCTGCCACGGCTGTTCGAGCGGTTCTATCGTGTGGACCCCGCCCGCTCGCAGAAGGAGGGTGGGACCGGCATCGGGCTCGCGATCGCGCGATCGGTCGTCGAGGCCCACGGGGGTCGCATCTGGGCGGACAGCAGCCCGGGACAGGGGAGCGTGTTCACGTTCGAGCTACCGGTCGCGCCCGCGGCCACAACGACGGAGGAGGAACCGTGAGATCGGTCACCACCACGGTCGAGGTCGCCGCGCCGCAGCGCTACGCGTACCTCGACCTCACCGAGGAGCTCCAGCGCGCGATCAAGGACTCGGGCGTCACCGAGGGGGCCGCGATCGTGTTCTGCGCGCACACCACGTGTGCGCTGCTGATCAACGAGTGGGAGGACGGCGCGATGCAGGACTTCCGCGCCCGGATGCTCCACCTCGTGCCCGAGGACATCTACTACGCCCATGACGACCTGGACCGCCGGACGCAGAACCTGGAGGAATCCCACGAGCGCCGCAACGGCCACTCGCACGTGAAGGCGATGCTGCTCTCGGCGACGTCGCAGGCGATCCCCGTGCAGGGCGGCGAGCCGGCGTTCGGCCGGTGGCAGCGGCTGATCCTGTTCGAGATGGACGAGCCCAAGGACCGGCAGGTCATGTTCCACGTGTTCGGCGAGTGAGCGGCTAGCCTGGGAGCGAGATGCCCGTGCAGCGCAGGACCACCCGGCAGATCCGCATCGGCGACGTCGCGATCGGCGGCGACGCCCCGATCAGCGTGCAGTCGATGACGACGACGAAGACCGCCGACATCAACGCCACGCTCCAGCAGATCGCCGCACTCGTCGCCGCCGGAGTGGACATCGTGCGCGTCGCGGTCCCGCACTGGGAGGACGCCGAGGCCCTGACGGCCATCGCCGCCAAGTCCACGGTGCCGGTCGTGGCCGACATCCACTTCCAATGGAAGTACGCGATGGCCGCGCTCGGGGCCGGGGTCCAGGGTCTACGGATCAACCCGGGCAACATCAAGTACCACGACAAGGTCCGCCTGATCGCCCGCGAGGCGAAGGCGCGCGGCGTGCCGATCCGGATCGGCGTGAACGCCGGCTCGCTCGAGAAGGACCTGCTCGCCAGGTACGGATCGCCCACAGCCGAGGCCCTCGTCGAGAGCGCGCTCGCGGAAGCGCGGATCCTCGAGGACGAGGAGTTCTTCGACATCAAGATCAGCGTGAAGCACTCGAACCCACGCGTGATGATCGAGGCCTACCGCCAGCTCGCCGAGAAGTGCGACTATCCGCTGCACCTGGGGGTGACCGAGGCCGGCCCGATGCCGATGGGCGGGATCAAGAGCGCCGTCGGCATCGGCGCCCTGCTCGCCGAGGGCATCGGCGACACGATCCGCGTGAGCCTCACCGACGATCCCGTCGAGGAGGTGAAGGCCGGCACGTGGATCCTCCAGTCGCTCGGCCTGCGCAAGCGGGGACTGGACCTGGTCGCGTGCCCCAGCTGCGGGCGTGCCGAGGTGGATGTCCTGGAGCTCACGCGCAAGGTCAACGAGGCGATCGAGCGCGAACGGTTCACCGTGCCGATGCGCGTCGCGGTGATGGGCTGCGTCGTGAACGGCCCCGGCGAGGCGCGGGAGGCCGACGTCGGCATCGCCGCCGGCAACGGGCTCGGCTTCATCGTGCGGCAGGGCGAGGTCGTCGCGAAGGTCGCCGAGTCCGAGCTCGTGGAGGCGCTGCTCGCCGAGGCGCGCAAGGTCGCCGCCGACAAGGCCGCCGAGCCGGCCGAGGGCTGAGCGTTCAGCCGCGAGCGAGCGCGAGGAAGTTCCGCACGATCTTCGGCCCGTCCGGGGTGAGGATCGACTCGGGGTGGAACTGGACGCCGAACCGGGGCAGCGACCGGTGCTGGGTCGCCATCACGAGGCCGTCGTCGCTCCACGCGGTGAGCTCGAGGTCGTCGGGGAGGTTCGCGCGTCGGACGACGAGCGAGTGGTACCGGCCGGCCTCGAACGGGTTGGGCAACCCGGTCAGGATGCCCCTGCGGTCGTGGAAGACCAGGCTCGCCTTCCCGTGGACGGGCTCCGCGCGGTCGACGGTCCCGCCGGCGACCAGACCGAGCGCCTGGTGACCGAGGCACACGCCCAGGACGGGCGTCGGGGCGGGCAACAGGCCGAGCAGATCGGTGAACACGCCGGCGTCCTCGGGGCGACCGGGTCCCGGTGACAAGATCACGGCGGCCGGTCCACGAGCGACGAGCGCGGCGGCGGTCTCGGCGTCGCTCTTCACGACCTCGGTCGCGTGACCGAGCCCCTCGACCAGCTGGACGAGGTTGTACGTGAACGAGTCGTAGTGGTCGACGACGAGGATCAACGAGCGGACCCTCCGTCCAGCACGGCCGGCAGCAGCGCGAGCGCCTTGCTCTTCGTCTCGCGCAGCTCGGTCTCAGGATCCGAGTCGGCAACGATCCCCGCGCCCGTCTGGACGTGGGCCGTGCCGTCCGCCACGACCGCGGTCCGGATCGTGATGCAGAAGTCCAGGTCGCCGGCGAACGTGCAGTAGCCGACGGCGCCGGCGTACGGGCCCCGCGCCGTGGGCTCGCGCTCCGCGATGATCTCCATCGCACGTCGCTTCGGGGCGCCGGTCACCGTGCCGGCCGGGAACGTGACCGCGAGCGCGTCGAGCGCGTGCATGTCTTCGGCGAGCTCGCCCTCGACCGTGCTCACGATATGCATGACCTTCGAGAAGCGCTCGACCACCATGAGCTCGGTCGGCCGGACGGTGCCGGGCGTGCACACGCGGCCGAGGTCGTTGCGCGCCAGGTCCACGAGCATCGCGTGCTCGGCGCGCTCCTTCGGGTCCGCGAGGAGCTCGTGCTCGTACAGACGATCGCGGAGCTCCGTCTCGCCGCGCGGTCGCGTGCCGGCGATCGGACGGGTCGTCACGGTGCGGCCCTCGACCCGGACGAGCGGCTCCGGGGAGGAGCCGGCGAGCTCGAGCCCGAGCATCCGGACGAAGAACATGTACGGCGCGGGATTCGAGACGCGCAGCCGCCGGTAGATCGGAAGGCCGCCCCTGGGGGCGGCGAACGAGACCCGGCGGGAGGGGACGCCCTGGTAGATGTCGCCGGCCGCGATGTGCTCCTTCATCGCGCCGACGATCGCGGTGTAGCGCTCGTCCGGCATGTTCGGAGCGCCGTTCGAGTCGGCGAGCGCCGCACCCTCCAGCGGCTCGGGCGCCGGCGCGACCGGCGTGGAGAGCCTGGCCGCGAGCTCATCGAGCGCCGCGATCCCGTCGTCGTACCCGCCGTCCGGAACGTGCGCGACGAGCAGGAGCCGCTGCCGCCAGTGGTCGAAGACGACCGCCCGGTCCACCACGAGCAGCGCGATCGGGGGCGCGGGGACGTCGCCGCCGGGCGTCGGATGGCCGTCGAGGAGGGCGGCGGCCTCGTACGAGAGTACCCCCATCAGGCCCCCGGTCAGCGAGGGGAGCCCATCGAGCCGGGGCCCGGCGAGCGTCTCGGCGAACGCGCGCAGGTCGCGCCGCGCGTTGCCGGTCGGCTCGGGCGCCGGCGGCAGCGCCC